>CAZAHZ010000314.1:0-4144 GCA_964485055.1 uncultured Candidatus Cloacimonadota bacterium | reverse complement strand
AAATATCTTTCTCCTCTCTCTTTTTGACTTAATGAGGTTTTTGCACTGAACTCTTGATAGTAATTCTGAAAAAATATTTTTCATTGCTTTTTGCATTATGAAATCCTTCGCCTTCGCCAAAATCAATGAGTACTTTTGCTTGCTTGTATTCTAATAAAAGATCTTCTTCTTCATAAATTATAAGCTTTCCATTAATAATATCCATTATGAACTACTATAAAATTTCATTCAAGAGCACATTATTATCAAAAAATGTCAAATAAATATATCAAGTTACTAATTATTGAAAGCCGTATATACTTTTATGAAGCAATATTGCTATCAGGATATTAATTTAAATTATAAATACCAAAAACAATTGATCATTTTATAATGAATTGAAGGATGAAATATCTTATGCTATACGAGATTTTAGTATTAATTATTCTTTGACAAATATATGAAGAAATTATTGAATTGCATCGAATCATATCTTAATGGAGGGATATATGAAAAGGCTTTGTGTAATTGCTTTTATGATTTTTACTATATTACTGATGGCGAATCAGGCACCGCAGGTTGAGGATATCAGTTTTAGTCAGCGTGATGACGGATCGCATATTGTGGACATCTATTTTAATCTGATTGATCAGGATGGAGACCTGCTCACGGTAACTATCATTGCTTCAAATAATGCCGGTCAAAGCTACGATTTTCCCATGAGTACGTATAGCGGGGATTTTGGAGAGAACATCAATCCAGGCAGTAGTAAGCACATCATTTGGGATTTTGCTGCGGATCATCCGGGTATTTGGGAACCAAATATGCGGTTTAAGATAACCGTCAGTGACGGGCATTATGATCCTGATGATGAATTTGACTGGGCTACAGTTCCTGCTGGGACTTATACCTGGGGAGAAAATGATGAAATCCAGACATTTGACTATGATTACGAGATCATGGTTTATGAAGTCACAAATCAGCAATATCTGAATTATCTGGAAGAAGCTCTTGTGGCAGGTGTGATTGTAGTAAGTACAGCTTCCGTTACAGGATATTATGCTGGTGATGAAAATTATTCTGCTGGAGATTATGAGTTTTATAATCTGGATGGTTCGGGTTATATTCATTGGAGTGGAAATAGTTTTGTACTTACAGCAGGATATGAAGATCATCCTGTTAATGAAGTAACATGGTTTGGTGGTAATGCCTTCTCCGAGTATTTTGGCTGGCGATTGCCCACGGAGCAGGAATGGGAGAAAGCAGCACGCGGAATGACCGGATATGAATACCCCTGGGGGAATAGTATAAGTGGAGATAGAGCTAATTATTGGAATAGTGGAGACCCGTGGGATAATGGTACTACTCCGGTTGGTTATTATAATGGGGAGAATGGAACAACTGATAGCCCGTCTCCTTATGGCTGCTATGATATGAGTGGTAACGTGTATGATTGGACAGATAGCTGGTATGAACCATTCTCGCCCCGGGTTTTGCGTGGCGGGTCGTGGTACTACAGCAATGGCGATGACTATTTACGTTCCTGGTTTTGCTTCGTCAACTACCCGACGAGCACGAGCGACTTTATCGGGTTCCGTTGTTCCAGGACTCTCCCGTAGTTTGAATTTTGTTTTTGTTCTTTGTGAAAATATATTTTCACTAATTTTTTTTGGAGAATTATGGATAATATACCAATAATCAACAAGGTGTATGATATTTTGAAGTGGATTATACCGAAAATAGAGAAATTTCCGCGGACGCAGAAGTTTGTTTTGGGAGATAGGCTGGAAAATTCTCTTTTGGACTTGCAACAGATGCTGCTGGTGGCACTAAAGGCAGATAATAAGAAGCAGATACTTGCACTGGCAGATGCTAAGCTGGCTGAGATTAAGATGCTGGCAAGGCTAACTACAGAGCTTAGATATATCTCATTGGGTCAGAACAGGTATTTGATGGGAGAACTGATAGAATGTGGAAAAATGCTGGGAGGCTGGCGCAAAAAGAGTATGAACCACTGAAGGCACTGAAATACACTGAAAAAGATAAGGATAATATTATTTAGTTATGAAAAGAGAGAAGTGGTTATATGACGAATTGTGTAGTTGGGATAATATTTATCGGGCTGCCAGAAAGGCAAGGCAGAGGAAAAGGAGTAAGATTGATGTGCAGAGATTTGAGTACGATCTGGAAGAGAATTTGATGCAGATACAATCTGAATTAGTGGAAGAGAGTTATAGACCAGGTAAATATAACAGGTTCACAGTTACTGAGCCTAAGGAGCGGGATATTTGTGCGGCACCATATAAAGACAGGGTGGTTCATCATGCTTTGATCAATGTATTAGAACCTATCTGGGAAAAGGGATTTTATTATCATAGTTATGCCTGTAGAGTTGGGAAAGGTATGCACAAGGCTATCATGGTTTGTCAAAAGTACATAAGACGCAATAAGTATGTTCTCAAGTGTGATATAAGCAAGTATTTTGCCAGCATTGATCATGAAATACTGAAAGGTATATTGAAGAGAAAGATTGGAGATGAGAAATTATTGAGATTGATAGATATTATAATAGTCGAATCACCGGAACAGAATTGTCCGGCAGTATTGTTTCCTGGTGATGATCTTTTTACTTTGATGGAAAGGAAACGAGGCATTCCTATTGGTAATTTAACCAGTCAGTTCTTTGCCAATGTGTATTTGAATGAGATGGATAAATTTATCAAGCATGAGTGCAAGGTTAGGGATTATTTGCGGTATATGGATGACTTTTTATTATTTTCAGACAGTAAGGAAGAGCTGGCAAATATCAGAAAGAGACTGGAAGCATTTCTTAATGGTCTAAGATTGGAATTACACAGTCGTAAGACTCAGATATTTCCTGTGAAAAATGGGATTAAGTTTTTGGGATTTCATATATTCGAAAAGAGGATGCGATTACAGAAAGAGAATATCCGCAGATTTGAGAAAAGGATGCGAGAAAGGCAAAGGCAATACGCTGACTATAAGATAGATTCTGAAACTATAAGTCAAGGAGTAGTTGCCTGGCTTGGTCATGCAGGGCATGGCGATACGAGAAGATTGATAAATAAGCTGCTGTATAAGTACAGCTTTAGAAGGGATAAAGCGAAACAACGAACCGGGTTTTGCGTGGCGGGTCGTGGAACAACAACAATGGCAATGACAATTTACGTTCCTGGTATTGCAACAACAACAACCCGACGAACACGAACAACAATATCGGATTCCGTTGTTCCAGTACATCAAAGAACCGGCTGTCTGCTTTATGGAGCAGATGGGGTATATGAGAGTCCAGCTTTATTCCTGCTCGCAAGGGCAAATAAAACTGCAAGCTAACATCTTAGTAAAGCATGAAAGGATGTTAGCTTATTATGGAGAGAATAGTAAATATGAAAGAAAATCATACAGTAGAATGGAAGTAAAACTGGCGGGATGAATTATTAAATGGAGGAATTATCATGATGGGAAATGAGTTGATAAATAATAATTCAATAAGTGATATGATAATTACTTTGAGAGATACTCAGATAATGATAGACAGGGATTTGGCATTTTTATTTGAGATTAAGACTAAGCGATTAAATGAGCAGGTAAGGAGGAACTTAGAGAGATTCCCTTTGGAGTTTTGTTTTCAACTTACTCAAGCAGAGAAGAATGAACTGGTCGCAAAATGCGACCGGTTGCAAACTCTGAAACATTCTGTCTCTCTTCCTTATGCTTTCACAGAACAGGGGATTGCGATGCTGACAACAGTTTTGAAAAGTGATACAGCAATTAAGATGAGTATCCAAATTATCAATGCCTTTGTTGTTATGCGTAGATTCATATCATCCAATGCAAGTTTGTTCAACCGCATTGAATACCTGGAGAGAAAGCAGATTGAAAGTGATGCAAAAATAGATAAAATACTTGATGCGTTAGAGGATAGGGGTATTCAGAAAAATCAAGGTGTATTTTTTGAAGGACAATTCTATGATGCCTATATATTGCTTTCAGAAATAATCAAATCTGCTAAAAGTGTAATCAGGATAATTGATAATTACATCGATGAAAGCATTCTAACTCTTCTACTTAAAAGAGAAAAAGCTGTAAAAGTTTGTCCATAGTACTCGAAAAGTGTACCATTATTTCGGTTGAAAAGTGTACC
>CAZAHZ010000313.1:0-4167 GCA_964485055.1 uncultured Candidatus Cloacimonadota bacterium | reverse complement strand
AAAAATACGTCAATTGATATATCCCGATTATGGGGTTTTTACAGTGAACTCTTGTTATATTATCGGTAATAACAAATACCGGATGTATATGGGAGCCAAAGCCGGATTAGTTGATGGCGGTGGTCACAGAGATGGTGTTGCTGTACTAAGAAAGAATTTATCATGGAACTGGATTTCAATTCCTCCTGTAGATAATTACAGCGGAACGACCAGGGATTATAATAAGTTGTACAATATCCTGAATCAGAATATGGGGAATGACTTTCTGGAAATTGGAGAAAATAATTATCATCTAATTACTGATATAAGTTGGCAATTTAATACTAATATAGGGTCATTTTATTGGAATGAGCAACAGAATATGTATTCATATACCAATATTAACCATGAAACAAGATCTCAATATGGATATAAACTTGTGCTGAATGATAATGCAGCAGACAAAGAATTCCTTCAATATGGCGGAATTATTCCAGCAGGTTACCAAGCTGTTTATCCTGGCAATCCAGTTAATACTATTTGCATTTAAGCTCCTGGCGCTTATGGAATAGGATGCGTGAAGAATCCTTCAACATCAGTCTGGGAAAGAGAGACCTGGCTGGGCTATTACAAAGAAAAAAGCATGGAACCTTTAGATGCTTTTGCTCCAGTAATTGATAATATAGTAGAGATCAAGGCACAACACTGGTGTATGAGCAGGATATTAGTTCCTGCTCGAGAGACGGGAAATTTGGTTTATAGTGATAGTTGGGCAGTTGGAATTGATCCCTACACTGATGTTGCTATCAATTACGGTGAAATGGTTGCCGTCAGATATATTGGTTCAACAGTAACTGATTTTATCTGGGGAGGTAATACAAGTAATCCTCCTACAACCAAGAATTATTCCAGAGATTTAGCAGAATATTTTGAATATGAGGAAGAGAAAGATTATATTCCTGTTTATGTTTATATTGATCTTGATTCCTATGAAGAAGGGAATAAACCGATTGAAGTTGCATTATTGGTAGATGAAGAGTGTAAAGGAGCAGCAGTAATTAAATCTGATCAAGTGCAACTTAATGCTTATATTCTTAACGATTCAACTATTACATTGGAAAACCTGGAATTCGAACTCTATTTCCCAACACGCAGTACGGGAATAATCAAAGCTGATTATTCAGTATATGACCATTACACAGGAAAATATGAATCAAGAACAGCTACGACAAATGATTTTAGTAATTATCTGATGGTTTCTCTTGCCGAAAACAACGATTGTCAAATACCAAAGGTTACTGAATTATGCCAGAATTACCCTAATCCATTCAACCCTGAAACCAGGATCAACTTCGAATTAGAACAGAATGCAGGAGTTAAACTGGAAATCTTTAATTTGAAAGGTCAAAAGGTCATCACATTAGTAAATGATAATTTGACAGCAGGATATTATTCGGAAAGATGGTATGGTAATGATGAAAAAGGTAATCAAGTTACTTCAGGAGTCTATCTATATAGATTGACAACTACTAATGGTGATTGCCTTTCTAAAAAAATGATAATGCTGAAATGATTAAGTGAAACGTGATTAGTGAGAAGTAAAACGTGAATCTAATGCCCTATTAAACGGGCAAGATTATTTGACTGAGTGAGGTAGAATTCATCTACCTCACTCGGTTCAGATAAAATTAATACTGGAGAAATTATGAAAAGGATGATATTGCTTGTTTTTATGATACCATTTTACCTCGCAGGTATGGTCTGGACTGTAGATATAAATGGCAGCGGGCATTGGTTGACTATTCAGGAAGCGGTCAATGTTTCCACCAGTGGAGATACGGTTCTTGTCTATCCGGGAGAATATTTTGAGAATATTGATATAATCGAAAAAGACCTGAGTTTGTTGAGTACCTATATTTATAACAGTCAACCGGAAATAATAGAACAGACTATTATCCATGGTCGTCCCATAGACAGCGCGATCATGGCTGACGGATGTAATTTCATAGAAATAAATGGTTTTACTATAATGAATAACTATCCGGACAGCAGTCTGGTGCTATGTGGGATAACTTCAACTTTGATCGGTGGGGGTATTTATATCAAATCTGCCTGTGATACTGCCTTGATCAAAAATTGTAAGATAAGAAATTGTATATCGGTCTGTGGGGGGGGGGTAGCAGCAGCTATTAATTATTTGTTTTTCTCAAATGTCGATATCTACGATAATAGATCATTTTCGTCAGGGGGAGGTCTAGAATTCTCCAATATTGGATATAATTCGGAAGTAATCTTTGATCCAGTAAATAGATGTAGCATTTATAATAATACATCGTTACATGGTCAGGACATTAAAATATATGAATCGATTGAGACAACACATATCTATCTTGACACTTTCAGTGTAAATCTATTAGAGATTGATGATTTTTATATTTCTCAACAACCAGATCATGAAGTTAATATTACATTAGATATTCAAAATTTTGTATATGAACCTGTATTTAATAACCTCTATATTTCTCCGGATGGTGATAATGCTAATTCTGGACTAAGTCCAGATGATCCATTGAAGACTATATCCTTTGCTAATCAATATATCGCATCAGACAGTTTAAATCCTAAGACCATATATCTTGCTGAAGGGACATATTCGTTAACTGAAAACGGTCAATTATTTCCTTTTGCAATGAAATCTTACGTAAATCTTGTTGGTGCTGGAATGGAATATACAATTCTTGATTGCGAAGGACTTATTTCAATGATTGCCTTTATGAACAAAAATGATATTACAATCAGTGATTTGAATTTAACCGGATGCGACTCAAACTCCGGATGCGCAGTGATTAGCGCTGCTAATAGCCAAAATATCAAACTGAAGAATATTGACATTAATGACAACGTTTCGATGGGTCGTCATATTTCAATTTCTAATTGTGAAAATGTTTTTATGGAAAATATTATCATAGAACAAACTTCGACAAATAGAGATCAGAATATTGCGATTTCAATTATGCCTACCTCGAAGAATGTAGTAATGAATAATATAATTATTAATGATATGCATATTTTAAATAATCAATATAGTAATTTAGGATATTATATTTTTAATAGTGATATTGTACTACGTAATAGTATTATATCCAATTGCTCCGCCTTGGATGGCTCATTTTTTACATATCAGAATGCCGCAGATAATTCTATAGAGAACAACCTTGATTTAAGTAATTTCTTATTTTATAATAATGATTGCAGTTATAATACCTGGTCAATGGCACCATTTTATATCCAGAACCGGTTTCAGCGAATGCAGGTCAATAACTGCACTTTTGCCCATAATACTAACAGCAACTCTATGGTGATTGCTCGAATATTTGGTTATGTGGATGTGCGGAACTGTATCTTTTATAATCCCATTTTCTGTGATGCTTATTTTCATAATGTCATCGAAGAAGCAGGAGAATTTGATCAGACTATCAGCAACAGTCTGTTTTCCTTTGATATATATGCCTCTGATTTTGATCTCATTACAATGGAAAACGTGACTGAAAACGGAGATCCATTATTTATAGGTGATGTGGAAGTAAATTGGAATGATGAAGAGGCAAATTTTTATCAACTTAGTGAAAACTCCCCCTGCATTGATGCGGGAACGCCCGATACGCTGGGGCTCAATATTCCACCCATGGATCTGGTTGGTAATGAACGCGTCTGGAATGATATTATTGATATGGGATGTTATGAATTCGGGGCACCACCTTATGTGGCTAATGATGATTGTGCAATTCAAAATTCAAAATTCAAAATTCAAAATTACCCGAATCCGGTTTATCTGAAAAATAATAGAGGTACGGTATTTCTGGAATTCACTTTGCCTGAGATACCGGCTGGCAATCCTGTTATAGATATTTACAATATCAAGGGACAAAAAGTGAAAAGCATTACGCTGAATGTAAGTCTGAGCGGACTGGCACGAATAGCGGGACTGGCAAGTGAGGAGACTCAGAGAGGTGAAGCGTATTCCACCATCTGGGATTGCCGGAATGAGCAGGGGAAGACAGTTGCTGCGGGAGTGTATTTTTATACCTTATCGGCTGATAACCGAATGATCGGGTCGAATAAGTTGCTAATATTGAAATAGTGTCATATGACCATAGGATACTCTAAGTTCTTTAAAGATAATCGCTT
>CAZAHZ010000312.1:0-4185 GCA_964485055.1 uncultured Candidatus Cloacimonadota bacterium | reverse complement strand
TGGTCTGGATACAATGAAATCAAACCCTCTTCAATTTCTCTGTGTCCTCTGTGGTTATAAACCGTGAATCGGAGTTCGTGAGTCGTGAGTTGAATCAGTGCAAATCCGTGTAATCTGGGGGTAAAATATCTTCTCTTCTTTCGCGTAGTTTGCGTGGTTCGTGGTTATAAATTCGACTTAGCGACATTGCGACGGGGCGAGGGAGCGAAGATGAGAAAATGTGAAGATGTGACTGTAAGAAATTGAGACGAAAAAAGACTTAGCTACTATGAGATGGAGATACCCTAAGACATCTACAACCTATCTGTGCCCTCTGTGGTGAAAATCTTCTCTTCGTTCGCGTGGTTCGTGTGGTTCGTGGTAAAAAATTCCTCTTCCTCAATTTTACATTTTCAATTTTCAATTGTTGCCTTTTTCTTCTCGAAGATGCTATAGATCACGGGTACCAGCACAAGAGTAATAAATGTAGAGCTCAGCAGACCGCCAATCACCACGCGAGCCATCGGTGCCTGAGTTTCTCCACCCTCGCCTAACCCTAATGATAACGGCAGCAGCCCTAATGAAGTGGTAAAAGTGGTCATCAGGATCGGTCTTAATCTTCTGGAACCGGCAGCCACGATTGCATCGAAAAGCTGCAAACCTTTTTTCCGGCGTAGCCGGTTTGTGTAATCCACCAGTAGTATGGCATTATTAACCACGATCCCAGACAGCATGATACAGCCGATCAGTGCCTGAATACTGAAAACCGTTTTCGTAAGCAGCATAGTGATCACAATACCCACAAGAGCCATAGGAATGGAAAAGAGGATAACAAAGGGGTCTCTGAACGACTCGAATTGCCCTGCCATCACCAGATAAACTAATACCACTGCCAAAATAAATCCGAAGATCAATTCCCGGAAAGATTTCTGCTGCTCCTCATAATCACCGCCCAGCATAATGGAAAAATCTTTGGGAACCGGCACTTCCGGCAATCTATCTCTGATATCTGCGATTACGGAGCCCATATCTCTATCCGTGAAATTAGCCGTAACATAGATCACTCTTTCCTGATCTTTGCGTTCCAGCAGCGTAGGTCCCTCCTGCTCGTCGGTTTTGACTACATTTCTGAGGATTACGGGTTCATTGCGATTATTCAGAACCATCAGGTCGAGTATCTTATCAAGACTATTGCGGTCTTCTTCAGGCAGACGAATCATTATTTTGTATTGTTTTCCACCTTCCCGAAAATAGGAAACCTGTGAACCGCTGACGGCAGTCTGCAGAGTTTCACCGATATCAGAAATGGATAATCCCAGATCAGCAGCTTTTTGTCTATCGACTCTGATAACCTGTTCTGGCATTCCTTCCTCGCGACTGATCCGCGTATCCGTGATACCTGCCACCGATTTAACGATCTTCTCCACCTCTATTGCCAACTTATTAGCTATTTCCAGATCGTGTCCACGCACTTCCAGGCTGATATTATCATCGGAGCTGCCCATCCTCAAAATCCATAATCCGCCTGTGGGACGCGTTGTGATTTTGGCACCTGGTATATTCTGCAGGTCAGCTCTCAGTTTATCGGCTATCTGCCTGCTGCTCCTTTTCCTCTCGCCTTTTCCTGTTAATATGATCTGTATGGAAGAACTGTTGCCACCTGAACCATGCCAGCCTGAGCCACCTATTCTGGATAACAAAGATACCATTTCAGGTACGGAATTTTTTATGGTTTCTTCTATCTCAGCAGTGAAAGTATCCATCACTGCCAGTTTTGTGCCCAGTGCCATTTCTATGCTGACCCGCACTTCGCCTTCATCGGTTTCCGGCATCAATTCCACTCCGATATAGCGGACTAAAATAAATGCCATGGTAAAGAGCGTAAGTGAACCTGCGATGACTGTTCTGCGGTGAGCCAGTGCCCAGCGGAGAATATTGCCATACCTGTTTTCCACGGCAATAAACATATTCTCGCTGCGGCGGAAGATCTTATCTTGCCAGGTATTAGCTCTGGCAGCTCTCGTTTTCAGGAATTGCGATGACAGCATTGGCACCAGAGTGAGGGATACGATCAGCGAACACAGCAGTGAAAAACTGACTACAATAGCCATCTGCTGAAACATTATTCCGGACATTCCCCGCACGAAAACTACCGGCAGAAATACCACTATTGTCGTTAACACACTTGCCACAATAGCTGACCAGACTTCATCTGTGCCCAGCAGTGCACTCTCTTTGCTGGAATACCCCTGCTCTGTATGCCGGAATATATTTTCCAGCACCACGATAGAGCTGTCCATCAGCATCCCAATCCCCAGAGCCAGTCCCCCAAATGTCATGATATTAAGGGTTAAACCATTGAAATATAATAGACCAAATGCTGCAATGATGGATACGGGGATTGCCGTGGTGATGATCGCCGTGCTGGTGACATTTCGCAGGAAAAGAAATAGCATGATGATCGCCAACAGTCCACCTATCAGAATGGAATAACTCATATTATTGATGGAATTCTTTATATATTTGGATGAATCGATCAGCGGTACTATCTGGATATTAGAGTAATCCTGGCGTATCTTTGTCAATTCTGCATTTACGGCATCAGCGATTTTAACAGTATTGGCGCCGGATTGTTTACTGACTGATAGGCGCAGACCTGGTTCCAGATTAATGCGGTTTATCGAGGTGATCTCTTCATGTGAATCTTCTACTTCGGCAATATCGGAAACGAGAATTGGCTGATTGTTGCGTGTAGCAATGACCGTATTTCTGATTTCCTGCAGAGACGAGAATTCGCCTTGCGTACGCAACAGAATATCATGCTCATTCTGCGGATATATGCCTGCCGGGATATTTCTATTCTCGTTTTTTAATGCGGATATCACGTTATCTATGGATAACGAGTAAGCATCCAGCTTTCCTGCTGAAGGATAAATATGTATTTCCCGATTAAGACCTCCCCGAATATCTACGGATGCTACACCCGGTATTCGTTCCAGACGGTATTTCAATTGATCTTCCACTAATTGACGCAGGTCTATGGGTCGCATATCGCTGGAAACACCGAGTACTAATACCGGAAATGCTGAAAGATCAAATTTCCGGATCGCTGGTCGCTCCACTTCTTCCGGTAATCGCGATAAGATGCGGTCAATTCGATCCCGCAGATCGTTTGCCGCCACATCAAGATCAGTTCCCCATTTAAACGATAGCCGCACATTGCTTCTGCCTTCTGAAGATGTGGAAGTGATTTCCACCACTCCCTGCACCGCAGCTATTGCCTCTTCAATGGGTCGCGTTATCTGGTCTTCTATTTCACGAGGTCCCACATTAGAGTAGCTGGTTGATATAGAAAGCGTGGGATTAGTGATCTCCGGCATCAGGTCTATGGGCAAACGGCTGAATGCCACCAGTCCGAGGATTACAACAATAAAGAATATTATAAAGGTCAAGACGGGTCTTTCTACAGGTCCTTTGGCTATGCTCATAAGTTTTATCCTTGGCGTGGTTATTTGGTAATGGTCTGGACTTTGCTGCCGTCTTTAACCTGATACTGTCCCAGAGTGATGACTGGTTTATCTATCTCCGGTTTCAGGATTTCCGTTCTATATTCATCTGAAATGCCAAGTTCCACCGGAATATAATGGGCAATATTCTCATCCACAACATAAATTCCGCTCTTACCATTTTCTTTTAGAATTGCTTTATTAGGTACTGTTTGCGCATTTTCACTTGCGGATAAAATGAGCTTTATCTTACAGAACATGCCCGGTTTAAGTTTATGGGTATGATTTTTAACTTCTATTTCCATCTCCGCCATCCGCGATTCTTCATTCAAGACTGGGGCGATAACGCTCACGATCCCGGAAAACAGTTCTCCGGAATAGGCATCGGTCTCAATAGTTGCCGACTGACCAATATTAATGCGACCATAGACACTCTCCACCAGATTGGATTTTATCCGCACTGCATCAATCCCCACCACAGTGACTACTGCAGAATTGACAGTTAAAAAATTACCCTCATCATAATACCGCTCTGCAATATATCCTGCTTTGGAAGACCGCAATTGCGTGTATTCCAGCCTGAGTTCTGCTAATCTATGCTCTGCTTCTGCCAATTTCAACTTTGCCTGTACAGAATTATATGCTGACTGAGCCTGTTCAAATTCACTTAAGGTCATATATTCTTTATCAAATAATGCCT
>CAZAHZ010000311.1:0-4189 GCA_964485055.1 uncultured Candidatus Cloacimonadota bacterium | reverse complement strand
AATATCTTTCTCCTCTCTCTTTTTGACTTAATGAGGTTTTTGCACTGAACTCATCTATAATAATTTTAATACCTTCAATATTATTTTCTTTCGCAAGAAACATTATTGAGAAAAAATAACTATTTTCTTTGCAATTAAAGTGCTTCTGTAGCATAGTTGGTATTGATTTGCTTTTGAATTTCAATCCTATAGTATCACCGAAGTTTGCAGTTAGATTTTTAGGATCAGATGAGAATAAAGACATCAAGCTTATTCCTTTCATGTCTCCTCCTTTTCTATCAATAATAAGTTTTTTTAATGGTTTCTATTATGACATTATCTGGCAATCCTAATTTTTTAAAAAGACAAACCTCAAATATTGCTCGAACTTTTTTGTAAAGATCATAAAGTTCAAAGTCTTTTGCCACCTTAGGCTCAATCTCTTTTGTAAAATGAGTTAACCAGTTACGGGTATCAACTATACTGTTAGCTAATTTCTGAATTTCGAAGTCAAAAATCCCTTTGATAACTTCCTCATTTTCTCTTAAAATTTGCCGGATAATTGATCTAAGACTCCGGTCATTAGTAAACTTTATCGCTGTCAATAGCCGTTCCTTATATTCTTTATCCTCTTCTTCATTAAAATGTTCATTGATAATTTTTTTTAATGGCTTATGAAATTTCGATTCAAAAGTACCCTTATGATAAAAATAATGCATTTCATTAATATATCTCGAAAAAGATTCAAGTGCATATATCGCTGTCAAATAATGATATTCAGTAAACACTTTGTTATCATGTATTCTATAAAGGGAAAAATAATTGTTAATCACAAGTGGATATTTCTCATAAAAGTGATAAAATTCAGAAAGATAAGAATTTATTCCCGGTTTCATTCTATTAAATGCAAGTCTCTTGTTTATATTGAATTCCTCTTTTCTTTCAAAATACCTGCATTTTAGACTGAAAGGATGTCTCTTGTTTTCATATTCAAAATATAAGATAATCTCTATAGGACAAAAATACTTACCAATTAGAATTGAAAAGAAAGCACCAATATTGAATTCTATGATATGTAGCCATTCATTAATCCCAGTTTCTTGAGAACTATTTAGAAATAGGGAAGTCTCCGGTGTAAATTTAGCATTACCATCAAAGTCTATTGAAAATTTGTAATTATATGAAATCTCGCATGTTAAATCATTTGTTAGATTAAATTTATCTTTAGATGAACTATAGGAAACAGTATGACTAAGATTATTTTCACCAAAATTTATATCTCTTTTACAAGCTCCTAAGTACTTGTGTAAATGATCATAAGAAAATGATACTTTTTTGAAAACAAGGTCTTCTTCTTTCTCAATAAATTTTTTTCCTGTAAAAAGTAATACTCTGATAGAAAGCTTATAAGGTCCCCCAAAAGTTATTGAACTAACTTGAACGCTATATAATGTTACTCCTTCTCCATTATCTAAATAACCAATAATCAGCGGGATATTTATGATTTTAAAATTAAAAAAATCTGATTCAGAAACAGAATTATCGATTACAGAAAATAACGTTAATGTAATATTACTATCATCTTCATAATCCAATTCACCAGATACCTTATACTTAGGTGATTTTGGTACCCAGAACTCTCCTTTTTGAACATTACTTTTCATTCTACCTTCAATCATTAGCAATTTCTTTCAAATCTTTTTTATTCATATATTTCATTTTGATATCTTCCACAACATTTCTTATACTTTTTTCCGCTTCCACATGGACACTTTTCATTGCGCCCTATTTTCTTTTTATTTTTTAATTTATTTCTTGTCTCGTGTTCTTTTACTTTTCTTTCCATATTTTCATCATATTTCCATGGAGAAGGATCTATGTAAACAAAACTAATAATTTCATCATTTTCTATAAAACCACCCAATCCTATCCACAAATTACACTTTGTTGCATATTTTCGCAAACTTGATAATCTTTTTAATTCATATATAGTAAATTCAGATATTGTTCTACTTGAAACTACATAAGTAAAACCTACTCCATTATTCTCACTGTAATCAAATTTCAGTGTCATATTATGATATTGTTTATCTTTAATTGCTTTTCCGTGAAAATTATAAATGCAATCTGTTAATGTTTTTTTATTTTCTAAACTTATCCAATATAATGCAAATACTACATCAATTTTCTCAGGAACTTCTAATTTCATCACATCATTGCAAATTTTAACGAATCGGATGTCTTGCATCCAAGTACATATATTATTATTATTTTTATAATTTGCTTTATCGGTTCTAAATAAAATGTAATCTTGATCGATATCAAGTGCACAATCTTGTCCAATATCTATAAATGAAAATTCTTTAGATACTACTAAATTTCTTTTTAAAAACCATGCAAGCACACTTATTTCATTAAGTGATGATATTCTCTTTCCTAACTCTGTACGCTGTCTCATGAAATACATAAATAATTCTGATCTATTTAAATAATGCACTAATAACTCAAGTTCGAAAATTGATACGAAAACAGGATAAGGATCATCCCCCTTTTTTTCTATATTACTGCTTGTTATTGCAGAAATTGATGCAAGATTTTCAGTAGTAACACATAGTATATATGCTTCTTTTATTTTCTGTGGTAACTTGATTTCGATATTTTTTTCATCGTAAAGCTTAATATTACTGGAAAGTAAAGCATTGCGACACTTTACACCTTGTTCATATGCCTCCTGAAATGCTAACCTTATATCTCTTTTAAAATCATCATAACTTCCTTGACGGGCTAAGTAAGTTAACTTTTTCGACTTTACTTGTATTATTATTGCATATTCTTCCAAAGTACAAAGCACATCAATCTCAGTTAAATCATTTCTACCATCTTTTAAAGTAACAGATCGATATACATTTTGGATTCCAAATACATTTTCTATAAATTCTTGAACAATTTCTTCACCAAATGTTCCTCTGTTTTTTGCAGCTATATTACAATATCCTTTGTCCCTTTGCATCCAATAGAATGGACTCTCATAAACCGACTTATATAATTCATTCAATAACGGTATAAAGTACGATCCGGTTTCTAATTTTATTATGGGTTTTTCCTTAAAGATTAATAATCTTGATGATAAATCTATACCTGAAATATCATTAGTTTCTTTGCAATAAGTGAATTTCTCCAAAAAACCTTCTAATTCTGGATTTTCCATAATATCCTCAACTGTAATACTAAGTAAATCTAATATTCCTCTACAGAAGTCTGTTTTCAATATTTCATTATCCCCAGAATCAGGTATAATATCGTAGAATTGACCTAAATATTGACAGAATTTAAAAGCTTCTTTTTCTTCATCACTATTATCTTTCATTTCGGTTTCTATATACTGATTTAACTTTTCATAATCTATAGTTCTTACTCCTTTAATTTTATTAAGTTGTATTTTTCTTAAGATATCATGATTTTGTTTTATTTGGGGTATATCAAATCCACATTTTTCCCAAAGATATTCTTTGTCATTTATGTACTTTCTTTCCAGAAAATCCTTATATTGGAATTCATATGCCCCTTCACCAGCATATTGCATTGCCTCCAAGCTTAGATGGAAATTAAATTCTTCTGGTTTACAAACTGTGCCTGAATTATATGGCATCGATGCCTCTATATATGTTTCATGTAATTGCTCAAATAGATCATAAGTTTCTTTTTTATAATTCATAAATACTACAAAATCATTAGGATATGATAAATCAATAGGTTTTTCTAACACGTAACTTAGCAACTGTGAAAACTCATTCGAAAGTAGTTTCTTATAAGGATTTTGTTCGCTAAAGCTATATAAATCACAATACATATCGTTAACGATCATCATGCAAAGCATATAGATGTATGATTCTGAATTTGCTAACGTATATATTATCTCAATTATTTGTTCTCTTGTTTCCATTCTATCTTCCCCAAATAGAGTCAATTAGTCCATTAATTTTATTCTTATATATTTTTATCAAAATATTGCAACTTTCAATGCTGGTTTCAATTTCAGATATCTTATCTACAATCTCTTTTTGAATAATTAATTGTGGTAGAGGAATTCTTATGGTCATCAATTGCTCTTTAGTAACTCCTTTGATTGTAGATCCTCTACTTGTATCTTTAAACATTTTTACTTTTTCAAATAGAATAATAGCATCAGCCAAATTTTTAATTAAAGCTG
>CAZAHZ010000310.1:0-4193 GCA_964485055.1 uncultured Candidatus Cloacimonadota bacterium | reverse complement strand
CATTCTGCGTTAATGCTGTCACCGGAACTTGTGGACGAAATCGTGAAACTTTGCGTGCTGTTGAGCCACTCATGGTAAAACACACAATTGCTTTTGCTCCGGTTCCATAAGCCAGGCGACAGGCATTTTCTGCTACATGCAGATCCACAGTATGTTCTTCATTTTCTTCCAGCTTATTAGTGTTATAAGCCTGGTTAAGACTTTTCTCCACCTCGATAGCCATTTTTGACATGGTTTGCACTACCAGCACCGGATTATTCCCTATAGCAGTTTCCTCGGAAAGCATCAGCGCATCTGTGCCATCAAGTATTGCATTTGCCACATCAGTTGCCTCAGCCCGCGTGGGGCGAAGATTCTCGAGCATGGAAACAAGCATCTGCGTTGCAGTTATCACTGGTTTACAGGCTTTATTAGTTTTTCTGATCAACATCTTTTGAATAATTGGAATACGTTCAAATGGAACTTCCACTCCCAGATCTCCCCGCGCTATCATAATCCCGTCCGCCTCTGCCAGTATCTCGTCAAAATTCTCCAGTGCCTCCGGTTTCTCAATCTTGGCGATCACCTTAATATTTGCTCCCAATGATGATATTAACTCCTTTACTTCAATTATATCAGCCCTGTTGCGTACAAAGGATATTGCTATAAAATCAACACCCTTCCTGATCCCGAATTTTATATCTCTTTTATCCTTTTCTGATAATAATCGTATCCCGCCAGTTGTCCCCGGCAGACTTATTCCTTTTCGACTGGAGATCATACCTTCATTAGCTGTTTCGCAGATCACTTCCTGGTTCTTTATCTGCTTAACGATCAGCTCCACTAATCCGTCATTGAGCAGGATTATATCCCCAGTGTGAACAAATTTACTGAATCCGGGTAATTGCACTGTTACTTTCTCTCTGGTACCTATTATTATTTCTTCCGTTAAAATGAACTGCTGACCTTTAGCCAGATTGACTATGTCACCTTCGATTTCACCTATCCTGATCTTAGGTCCCGCTATATCCTGCAATATTCCTATATAATTATCTTTTCCTCTCAAATTGCGGATAATTTCTATTACTCTAAGATGCTCTTCATGAGTACCATGCGAAAAATTCAGGCGTGCCACATTCATTCCGGCTTCTATCATTGCTGCTATTTGTTCTTTTGTTTTACTCGCAGGACCTATTGTCGCCACTATCTTTGTTCTTTTATACATCATTCCTCCATTTTTGCAAACGTTTTCTACTTACTTAAAATACTGCCTGAAATCAGAATACCGGCAATATTTATTACCAGATATGCTATATCAATATAGCCCAGCTTTGCCGAGATGATAAAACTCTTTTTCTGATTCAAACCACGCGTCTGAATGCTCATCGCTGCCTGCTGCGAATAACGGGTAGCACTAACTAATAGCGGGATTATATAAAAATAAAACAAAGGTTTTTTCATAAAACGCATCATTGCTGCCTGACGTATCCTCTCTAATTCGCCTCGCAGATTGCCTACTGCATTAAATGATACCAATAACGCATATCCCCAGCTTACCGGAAATCCCAGATTCTGGATCAGACTGTAAATCAGCCGGTCATATCGTATTGCCGTCAAATATGTGAACGAGATCACTGATAATGACCATGACCGGATCATTAGGTATAGGCTTATCTGTAACTTGTAATTATCAAATGTCTTTCCCAGTATTATTACCGGCTGCCCGGAAATTCCTCCTTTCAAATGAAGATAACTGGTGATAAGCAGTGATAGACTCGGTACCACCAATAGAAGGATGAAAAACAGGACATATTTCCAGCGTATCCTTCCCGCAATCTGCAATTGCAGGATGCTTAAAACCGTCCAGAAAAGACAAACTGTCCATGTCTGCGACAGCAATACCGCCAGCGTATAGGCAAAGGTTAAAAAAAACAGCACCAGGTCATTTACCCGTTTGTCTGCTTGTTTCATCTAAGCTGTCTGTTCCTCTAATTTGCCGGTTTTCAATTCAAAGATGCGGTTGCTGACTGCTGAAGTAAATTCTATGTCGTGGCTGACGATCACGATTCCAAGTCCCTCATCCCGTAATCTACCCAATAGTTCGATCAATCTTAACTTATTATCCTTATCCTGCCCAAAGGTCGGTTCGTCCAGCAATAGGATTTTCTTCTCATCGTTATAGGCTATTGCAGTTGAAAGCCTCCGCTTTTCTCCCTCGGATAGCGTGAATGGGCTCTGCTGCAACTTCCTCCGGAATTCCTCTCCCAGGTATTTTATCTTATTTTCTTTTAATTCCTGCTGCACGCTGTTGAATAAAAAATGGTTCTCAGGATTCTGAAAGAGCAATCCGGCTAATTCTCGTAACTTATTCAAATTATTCTTATTAAGTTGATTGTCTTCAAGTAATATCTTACCTGTATATTCCCTCTTTAAACCTGCCATGATCTGAAGTAAGGTCGTCTTTCCATTGCCATTGCGTCCCTGGATTGCGATGATCTCTCCCGCATGTATTTCCAGATTTATCCCATTCAATATCGGCTCTTTCCCATAAGAAAACCTGATTTCAGAAAGACTCATTAACCTTTTCCCAGGCACTTGATCCGGCAGATGGGGGAGATGTGTCTGCCAGTCCACTTCGGATGCTGACTGGTCTAAAACTGCTCCGTCTTCACTAAGATGAAGATTACGCGTGATCAGTTTACTCAGAAACCCCAGGTTGTGTTCCACAAAGATCAGAGTTTTATCTTTCTGATAATTCTTGATGATCGTCATTATCTCCCTCGCTGATTGCGGATCAAGAAAAGCGGTTGGCTCATCCAGCATCAGGATTTCAGGTCTGGTCAACAATATCGAAAGCAAGGTTATTTTCTGTTTTTCTCCACCGCTCAAATTCATTGTTTCTCTGTCCAGCAGCTTCTCTACTTCAAAGCGTAATGACCATTCCTCGATCTGCTCTAATATTTCCTTCACAGGTTTGCCCTGGTTTTCCAGTCCATAAGCCAGCTCTTCCCGCACGCTGCGGCAAAGCATCTGAGCCGCCGGATTTTGTAATATTAACCCTGCTTTGCCCCTGATCTGCTCCGGATTATCAAGTATGGATTTTCCCAGATACTTGATTTCTCCACTCACTTTTCCATAAACCGTCTCAGGGATCAATCCCATTAATCCGTACAATAATGTGCTTTTCCCACTGCCACTGGCTCCTGTCAGCAGTATCCGCTCTCCGCGTCTGATGGTATGCTCACCGCTCCAGGAAATTGCCTGACTGCTTTCAGGATATGTAAACCGGAAATCTTCTATCTGATAGACTGCTTCCGCATCAATTGGCATTTCTCGTGATCTCAAACTGGTTCAACACTCCTGTTGTCCGCAGCCTGTCCGCTGTATATTTTGCCAGAAATCCACCTAATATCGCTCCACTTAAGATAAATCCTAATAATTGTATCAGATTGAACTGCATCTCCAGTAAATAATATTTGTAATAAAAATAATCAAAGAAGTAGGAAAAAAAGGCTGATAATGCCCCTGCTATTGCCATTTTGCCAACCGATAATCGCTTGTAAGCAAAGGCTAAAAAAAATAATTCCACCGGTAATCCCTGCACCAGACCCCATAATAGCGATGTCAAGCCCCACCGGGCGATGAATGCCTGGATAAATGCCGGTATTAATTCTCCCAGTAACGCACTTCCCGGCTTGCGGATTATATAACCAAAAAACATTGCTCCCATTAGCCAGAAGCCCGAAATCACGTATTTTAATCCAAATGGCTGCAGAAATGGCTCCAATATGTCATAAATAAATGTATATCCCCACCAGAATATCCCCATCGCTATCGAAAGCACACAAATAAATATCATCTCATTTATTTTCAGCTTCTTCATTATATTTCCCCTTTGCTAAATATCCTCACTTCTACAACCTCTTCCCGTCAAGTAAAAATAATAAACCTTCCCCCAAACCAATCACATTAAGACGCTTAATGTACTCCTAAACAGTTTGATTTATTTCTAAACCAATTCAATATATCCAAGTAAGTCAATTTACCTAAATGTTAGCATAGAATCCCAGCAGTTTAGGAGTACATTATCCGTGATAATGTGCGAAAACGCAGTTTTCGTTAAGCAGGCGAATCCCACATCCTAAATTGAATTCTCCCAAACCAATCACATTAAGGCGCTTAATGTACTCCTAAACAACTGGATATTTTCCAAA
>CAZAHZ010000309.1:0-4241 GCA_964485055.1 uncultured Candidatus Cloacimonadota bacterium | reverse complement strand
TCCTCAATAATATGACTATATTTGTTTCACCCGATAAAGCGATTGTGAAAGAAACAAATATTGATATATTTTTTCAACTGAAAAAAAATATTCTCAATCTTGAAGTTATATTATATGGCAGGAACTCCGGCGATAGAGATAAAAGATTTTTGAAATATGATCTTGTTAATGAGAACAAAATTGAAAATGAGATCAATAGAAGGATAAAGAAGATAAATATCAGAAATTCGGAAATAATCAAAAAAAGCAAACAGGATTTCCAATTTAAAGGAAATAGTGAAGCGACTAAGGAAATAAGAACCAAAATTAAGCATATTTCCCGCAATGACCGTTTAAGCTGCCTGATAACGGGTGAAAGTGGAACTGGTAAAGAAATTATAGCACTGGATATCTTTAATAAGAGTATAAGAAACACAAACAGGTTCGTACCAGTGAATTGTTCTGCCATACCTCCAAATTTGGTGGAAAGTGAATTGTTTGGGCATGAGCCATATTCGTTTTCCGGCGCAGACCCTAAAGGAAAAACTGGTTTTTTTGAAGAGGCAGATGACGGTTTTTTATTTCTGGATGAGATTGGAGAATTGCCCTATACTCTACAAGCAAAATTACTGCGGGCTTTGGAAGAAAAAGAAATCTTTAGAATTGGAGCCCTTAAACCAATACCGATCAATGTGCGGGTTATAGCGGCTACTAATGCCAATCTGGAAATTATGATCGAAGAAGGAAAATTCCGCAATGACCTGTTTCACCGGATTTGCCATGACAACATCCAGATACCCCCATTGCGGCAAAGACCTGATGATATCAAGTTCTTTTTTAATTATTATTTGGATAAAGTAAAAAAAAGAGAAAATAAAATCCCCAGAAAGGCTACAAAATTTCTGGAAAAATTGATTGATTATTCCTTTCCCGGAAATGTTAGAGAGCTTAAAAACCTGGTTGAAAAAAATCAATATAATGAAGAATTTAAACTTGACTCAGGTATGCAGAATACCATCCAAAAAGACAAGGAATATAGAAGATTGAAATCTGTAAGAGAGGATTCACAGGACAGGAATTTTTTTCTTAAGACTAAAATGCTGAAAGAGGTAAATGACGAGATTATCAACGCTGCTGAAAACAGGCTTACCCGTGTAGTTATTTACGGTGAACCAGGCACGATGAAAGAACTGGTAGCAAGACAAATTCATAAATTATCTAAAAATGAAGGTCCTTTCGTGGTAATTAATTGCTCCCAAATCCCTGAAGATCAGATAGAAAGCGTGATTTTTGGTTCTTTGATAAACTCGAATGGAAACCTGACTATGCAGGTTGGATTGATCCAGAAGGGTGACGGAGGAACAATCCTGATACATGAAATAGACAAATTGCCTCTCCCGATCCAGACTAAACTAATTGATGTCTGTGACCGCATGGAGATCACACGTTGCGGGGATAATAGGATCATCCCGGTTCGGGTGAGGATCATAGTTTCTTCTACCAAAGACTTAATGGAGCTGTGTAATATAAATCTTTTCCGGGCTGAATTATTTTATCGCCTTTCGGATATCACCTTTCTCATAAAACCCTTAAGAAAAAAGAATAGTGATATTCTTCTATTAGCAAATCATTTCATCGAATATTATTCTCAACTCTGGGATATTGATAAGCCAGAATTATCTCCTGAAGGGTTAAAAAAATTGAAAGATTATGATTTCCCGGGAAACGTCACCGAGCTTGATCAGGTCATCCGGAAATCTTTAGCCCGAAATAAGAAAAATAAGAAACTCGATATTATAGATCTGATCAAATGTGAAAAACCACCTGAAGAATTATTCATGACTACCTGGGCAAAACTTGATGAAGAACATAATAAAATTAAAGCCCAGGTCCTTTTGAAAACCTATCAGGAGAACGGTTATGACCTGGCAAAAACCGCTGAGGCTCTGGAAACCTCCAGAGAAATACTCTATTACTTCGCTAAAAAAAACAGTATTTTGCATTTAATTTCTAAAAAATTTAACTCTGAATTGGATAAATCCGTCTAATTATTCTCGACTTATTTATAATATTTGCTGATTTTTACTCAATATTTAAAGTTTTACGCAATATTTATCCCTGCTTAAACTAATCTTATTACACAGTATTTATTTTTCTGATATTTCTAACCCTTTAATTTATAATATTTTATGTATTTTTACGTACATACTGACTGACTCTGGATTTTAGTGTGGTACGATTAGTGCATTAACGTTTTTTAGGGGGATTAATGAGATGGATATTAAAAGAGATTTAACCAAAAAGCTTTTATATATGGGGTACGATCCGCTTGTGTTAGCAGACAGAGATATCATTTCACTGCAGGAACTTAATCTATATCTAATTCTTTCGGAAAAGGTTAAATCATATTGCCTGGTAAAAGTGATAGATGAAAAATTCAACAAACTTGTTATCTTAGGTCTTCACTCTCTAGACTTTGCACCAGTATCGTATTCTTATGTTATAATTGAAAATCTGACTGAAACAGAAAGTTTGATCGGCATAAAATCCAGCGAATTTCCTGTCTCTGATCTAGAAAATCTTCGCGAGCAAATTGATTATTTTAATACTGCGATTCTTCCTGATGCCTGGGAACGTATCTCTAAAATTAATGAGGTAAATGAAAATGAACTCAAAATTGAAAATGTTTTTCTACTTAAAAAACCGAATTTCTTTATTGAAGGCAGTAATTCTTTGAATTTGAAATATTTTCTTAACAACCAATTAAATTTAAGCGGAACCAGATTGATCCTGATCCGCGGAAATGAAGGTATTGGCAAAAAAACTACTCTGAGATACCTGTTAAATACTATGGGCTGGGAAGGTTATGCCCTCAAGGAAGAAGGAGGAAAAGAAGCCGGAGAACTTAATATCCAATACCGGGTACTATCCGGCAATTTGTTTAACCGCCACAGAGCTGTGATGGTCGTCAGCTCTATATTGACAGATGATATTTTGAAAACAAATTACATCTCCTTTTATGATTCCATCACCCGGTTGTTTAAATCCGTTGCTGCAAAGATCCCGGTTATTCTGATTTCAAATGATTGCTTCGCAAAAGCTGAATTTATGACTTCTTCTTATAATTTTGAAGAAGAAGATGAATTAACTGTTATGAGGATAATTAAAAATTTTCATCCCTTTTACAAATGGATCAAAGTTACCAAGCCGGAGAAAAATTCCAGTATCGCTAACCCTTTGTATTCTCTTCGCAAAATTGAACTTCTGAATTATGAGCAAAATTATAATGCTAAAATTAAAAATATCTCCATTATTCGCTGAAATATTATTAATTATGAAAAATAAATTAGTAGGAGGTTAAAGTGAGTTATCCCGATCTTGAATTTTACAAAAAAAAATACCCGCGGGAATCTGAAAAAAAAGCCCAGAATACAATTGAGATTAACGATTTCAGATTCCCGGCTAAGCAGGTGGAAGAAATTATTGAAGCAGCCAGAAATCCGGAAGATATGCCTATAGGATTATTTGGCGATTATGGAGGAGGCAAATCTTTTTTTATGAAAATTGCCTTTAAATCAATTCTGGAAAAAATCTATGGTGTCAAATATGATCAAATAATTTCATATCCCGGCAAACTGAAGAATATTGAAGATATTTATGAAAAACCCGGTTTGAAGGATGGAAACCTTACCTGGGAAAAAACCTATCTGACAAAATTTGTCCAAAAAGCTATTCAAGATAAAAAAGGCATACTGATCATTATTGATGAATTCAACAGAATGAGTTATGACAGGCAAAATTATTACCTCGATCTCTGTGAGGATAATACTATTAACCTTCCCGAATCCGGCTCAAATATCATCCTGCCTCGTGGTTCCAAGATTGCCCTCGTGGGAAATACGGAAGGATTTGGCGTTCACCCCAATCACGAAGCCTTATATGATCGTCTCCAGAAAATCTATTGGAATGTCTCTTTTATGGATTCCATTGCCGAGCAGGCGTTTGTCAAATGGAGCAATCTTGACGCCTCAGCCTGCAAAGAATGCGAAATCTTTGGTATCCAGATAAATCACAGAACTCTTACAAAAAAAGCTGCCTTCTGCATTGTTAAGGCTACATATCCCGTTAATGAGTTAAAAAAGGGCGCTATGAATTTCAGAAGATACAAAGAATATTTTAACCTGTATGAAACCTGTCTATGCATTCAAACCTTTATTGACAGGATTTGTGATAGAATAGATCGGGATATCCTGGCTGGCGAA
>CAZAHZ010000308.1:0-4243 GCA_964485055.1 uncultured Candidatus Cloacimonadota bacterium | reverse complement strand
CCCTCGCCCCACTTACGGTGTACCGTCAGCGGTGCAAGTCCAACTTATCTGGTCAGTTATTAATTCAAGATAATACAAAATCTTTAAGAAAAACGGGTGGATGCCTGTTAATATTAAAAAATCAATCAGCCATATATGATGCTCTTGTTAGAGCGCAGTAATCCTTTTTATAAGAAAAAGAAGATAGAATTTTGAGATATTAAAAAATAACTTTACTGGAATTGCAGGAGCGGTGTAATTGAAAATAAAAATCCGGAGGGAAAAATATGTTAAGAATATTAATAATTTTGTTAAGCTTGAGTATGCTATCAGGGCTTGTTGCCGGACTTTTCAGCGGAGATGTGAAGAGCTGGGAAGCTGATGATTTTACAGGTTTTGATTTAGTGGGCGATTGCATCGGAAAATATGGCGATATATCTTCGGCATATCTGCATCAGAATGGAAATGAAGTATATTTCCGATTGAGTTTTGCGGATATGGTAACGAGACTGCATAATGAGGTGATAGCGGATAATTTTGCGGACAGCAACCTGCAATTGACCGTGATCCTCACTGGTAAGGAAGGATTATTCTGGCGTGAGACGTTTTCACTGGCTGAGTTATCTGGCATTAATAACAAATTTAGCTGGCTGCGGACTGTGGAGAGCAGTATGCTGGAGATGAAGGTGACTGGACTTCACTTTGACCGAAATGAAGTGACCTTGAGCTTCAGCGTTCAAGATCAGGGACAATTGACAGATGAATTTACCTGCAGCGGTCGTGAGAGCCGCGATACAGGAAATTGTGCCTTTGTCCATCATGGCAACCAGGGATTGACTTATACAGAAGTTTTTTATGGCAGTCCATCTCATCCACAGGGACTGGAAGGCAGCGGATTTGACGAGGTTCTACAGGTTCATGAAGCGACTGATGTGCCCGGGAATTTTCACATGTCCGGGACTTTGATGCCGGCAGCAGAATGGCATAATCCGGAATTCAATGCCTGGCTGAGCAGTATGGTGACCGTTGGCACGGTTGCCATGATGACCTCTGCACTGGGGCAGCATATTATGCCTTTTGTCCAGAACAATATGAATGACTGGTCTGTGGCAGTGGAATGTGATATGGTGGATTACCGTTATAATTATGAGCCGCATGTAGCCTGGGTGCCGGAACGCGTCTGGCTGGCTTTGGGGCAATATCCTGATGCGGGAGTGGTAGATAGCTGGCTGGGTAACAACTGGGCGCAGCATGGTGTGTGGGGTGTAGTGCTGGATGACGGACCGCATTTAAATGGGTATAATAATCATAAAATACACTGGATGAATAATGGCGTGGGCATTGATCTGCGGGTGATCCCGATTGATAACACTTTTGTGGGCAACATGCATTATAATGCCACAGGGGCGATGAACCAGATCGCCTCGATGGGAGAATATGATATCTGCGTATATGGCACGGACTGGGAAGTGGCAGCAGAGATGAATGAACATGCCTGGAACGGAACGAATGAAACCTTTTTACTGGATAATTATGAGTCGGTTTTGTGGTACTGCCATGATAATTATCCGGGCGTGAGCGTGTGGAAACTGGAAGATGCGATCCAAAACCCAGATTTTAATGGCGTTTCGGCTAATATCACGCCGGGAACTTATGGGCTTCTGGGTGGTGGAGACGGCTATGGTGGCAGCAATAATAGCTGGTATGTGGACTGGGCTGTGGAGCCCTCGCATTCTGATTTTCATGTTCCGACCTGGGCTTATGGTTATATCTGGAACAATGCTTATGAGAATCTGATGAATTGTCCGGATAATAACCTCTCGCAACTGGGCTGGTACACGCTGATGATCAATCTGCATGAAACGGGCTGGCATGATGGTTATGACGTATCGGGCTGGGAGCATCGGTATTCGAGCCATATTAAGAATGCGAATGTTTATGCAGAAGTTTCACGCTGGGCAGCAGGACAATATGAACAGACCACTAATGCCTATTTTAATGACATAGACCGGGATGGCGTGGATGAATTGCTGATGCATAATGACCGCTCATTCTTTGTATTTGAGAGCATCGGCGGACGGGCAGCCTGGATATTTGCCAAAGACGAATTTGGCAATGCCTGGGCGGTGGTCGGCTCGGATGTCGCCTATTACTCAGATACAGACGGAGATTATAACGAAGGCTCCAATAACCATGTAGCAGCTTTTTCGGATGTATCACCCAATTATCAGAATGACCTTTATACCATAAATATATTAAACGGGTCGGAGGACGAAGTGATCGTGGAATTCAGCCATAATGACCTGACCAGAACTGCTACACTGATCACGGGCAATGCCTATCTGGATATGGAATATAACGTAAGCGGTGATGTTTATATCAAGCATGGTTTCACAGCAGACCTGATGGATATAATCTGGAATGGCAAGAGCAATATTCAAAGAATGTGGGGCGATTATGAATCATATTGCGGACGCAGAAATTCAGCTTCAGGAGCAACTGTGGCAGCTATCATGGGTTCGGCAGGTGGAGAGCATAATGCGGAATTTGAAGGTACACTGGTGCAGGTTGACGAGATACATGCAGCCGGAAGTTTTCATTTTTATCTGTATGCAGGCTGGACAAGTGAGCCTTATGATGAATTTGAGAATAAAGTGATAGAACTTGATGATCTGGCAGCACAACTCGGTGATGATATTGCACCGGAAGTGGAATTGGGAGCTGCTTATCAATTGGATGATCATTTTGTGCAAATCGTGATCTCGGAAGCAGTCAGTCCGGCAACAGCAACAAATCCTGACAACTATGAGTTAAGTGGTGAGATTGCGAATTATGATATTTCTGTAATACATTTAACGCATGAAAACCGTAAGATAGTCCTGGAATTCAACGAAGTGCTGCCGGCAGATGTCGAGGGTGGCATTCTGCTGAGTAATATAGAGGATTTTAGTGGCAATCTGATCTCGTCTGATGGAAATCTGGCAGAGCTGACAGGATATATTAATCCGCACATTGTGGGTTCAATGAATAGCTGGGCTCCGGCAAACCACAGTTATGATCTGGTCTGTGGAGATAATATGCTCTGGTGGGTAACTATCTCACTGGGAGCAGGAAGCCATGAATATAAAGTGATAGAATCCAATAGCTGGAATGGCAATGACTGGCCCGCTAATAATCAGATAATAGATCTGGATGTAGCGGAAGAAGTAATGCTATGGGTGAATTGCGGTCTTTTTCCGGGGACTAATGACTGGGATGGCTATGTGTGCCATAGCACAAATGCACCGATAGTCTGCGGTGATTTCATGTCCGAACTGGGTGGAATTGACTGGGATCAGACAAGCACGCTGACTGCGATGAATGATAGCGGAGAAGCTGGTGACCAGATTGCGGGAGACGGAGTATTCAGCAGGTCGCTCGAGCTGGAAGCAGGTTACTGGGAATTCAAGATCGTCCTGAATAATAGCTGGGAACAGAATACCACGGGAGCAAATCTCTTCATCAATCTGGAAGAAGCGGGAACGATCATTTTCACCTATGATTTCGTAGATAACCAGGTTAGCTGGCACTCAGGAAATGAAGGCTTCGGTTATGGTGATATTGATGATAACGGATTTGTGGAGTCTTATGATGCGGCTTTGATCCTGCAGTATTTTGTAGGTATTAACCCTGCAGCCGCACCTCTACCCTGGGAAGAATGGCGGCAATTACGGGCTGATGTGGACGGTAATACCTTTATCGAAGCCTATGATGCCTCGCTGATCCAGAGATTTGTAGTTGGCATGATAGATCATTTTCCGGTGGAGGAATAAATAATATTGTCTGAATCAGGATTAACAGGTTTTGAGATATTTACAGGATTAATGAGAGGGTAATGATATAGAAACTGTAAATCCAGATCCAGAATAATAAATTTGCTTGCCAGGAAATGGCTTATCCGGCTATTTTGCATTTGAAAAGTGAATTGGACGGCAAATATGTATATTGAAAGAAGTTTACAAGATTATATTTTGAGGATCAATAAGTCCTTCTTTGCTCTTATGCTTACTGGTGCCCGGCAAGTTGGTAAAACAACTTTGCTTGAGCATCTTAGTGAAGATAAACGCAGATACATCACCCTGGATGACCCAGTATTAAAGGAGATGGCAATTAATGATCCATCGATGTTTCTGCAAAGATTTCCAGCACCTTTGTTTATTGATGAAATCCAGTATGCTCCTGAGTTGTTTCCATACCTGAAAATTCAGATCGATACTAAAAAGAT
>CAZAHZ010000307.1:0-4296 GCA_964485055.1 uncultured Candidatus Cloacimonadota bacterium | reverse complement strand
TACTGATCATCTCGCCACTTAACTGCAGTGTGTAGCCCCTCTCTGGCGCAAAATCCACCTGTACACCTTCCGATATAAGTGAATTGGCAAAAATTATTCCCTGTAACACTAGCAATATTATCAAAAACAATATTCTCTTTTGCATTTAAACCTCGATTATAATAGTAGTCAATTTATAAATTTTCCCAGAAGTAGTAATCAGTCTCATCGTAAAAGCACCATTTTCCTGCTTTTAACGTTTCTCCCATCAACCTGCAAGACATAACAATAAACACCGCTGGCAGTTTCTATGCCATTTTTATTCCTGCCATCCCAGGTTACAATACCCTTTTTCAACTCATTCGTCTCGAGCTTGAGTTCTGCTACTTTTTGTCCCTTAATATTATAGATTACCACTGCAGCGTCAGACACTTCTTCTGCCAGTGTATAACTAATATTGACAGATCCCATTCGCTGGTTATTATAATAAAAAGGATTGGGATAGCTCTGCTTCAGACTGTTTTGCGCCAGAATTTCTGAATCACCTTCCGAACTGGGAACAACTTCTACTACCATGGGTATAACTACTTCAGTTGCTTCCGGATCGTTAGTCAACAGTATCAGGTTCATTTCGTAATCATACTCTTGCAAGAGAAGCCAATCGCTATCAATATTAAGAATTATTTCAGCTTCTGTCCCGCCATTGACCTCAAATGAACTATTTTCCAGCCACATCCAATCATTGATCTCTGCATTTGAATCCTCCTGCCAGATAATATTTTGATTATAAACGGTCAATCCAGGATTAATCAGATCCTGCCAGTTATCTTCTTCATTAAAATTCCAGTAAGCAGTCAAACCATAATAATCAAGGTCGCGGCTTTTATTCATAAATTCCACAATCTCTTCAGCAGAAAGAGCACAATTCCAGAAGCGAACCTCATCCAGCATTCCATTAAGAGCTGCTGCCATATTGCCGTTATATTTACATGCCGCTAAATAGATATTTTCTACTCCATTTACATATCCTCCACTTTCCTGATTCATATCAGAAGCTTTTAATTCTCCATCAATATACAAGCTGACAATATCTTCACTTACCACCCCGGCATAGTGATGCCATTCCCCTTCCGGTGGTGGATCTGCTATCAGTAAAAGCCCAGTACTTCCAGCTCCCTGTATTCCAAATCTGGTTAATCCGGAAATATCCTTTGCGAGGAAACCTATTAAGGACCGGTAATCCCCTGTCGCATCATCACGCTGCTCAAAGATTGGATTAACTTCATTTACAATAAAACCGGGTCCGTCTATTCGTGCCCAGGCTTCGATAGTAAATTCCTCACTGGTTATCACAGGCTGAGAAATACATAAATAGCCACCTCCGAATTTTGCTCCAAGCCAGGAATTATAAAACCCTTCCAAACTCGCTTCTAATTCCAGAGTTCCTTCACCAGTATTCGCCAGATTGACTGAATATTCAATACTGCTACTCTCTTCAACCTCTATATGGCGTAAAGATGTATCCATGTTAATTTGTGGTGGTTGCACGATTACTCCTGATACTGATATTAGTACTACACTGTTAAGTATATCGTTGCTGAAGATGTTCAGACTTTCATTGATTTCTCCCGTCTCAAAGTTCAGATAGCTGAGCATAACGCTGGTTGATTCGCCTGGAAACAGTGCAAATGGCTCAAAATCTATATTCAGTTCAGGACAGGAGGATTCTATTGAACTTATCTCCAATAAGGCAGTTCCACAATTCTCAACCTGCAAAAAGTATTCTTTTTCATAACCGATCATCACTTCACCCAGATCAATCTCATTCTCGTCAAGACACAATAATGGTGCCGTCACTTCCTTTATGATCTCATAATTCCAGACCATATTCCCATTAGTTATCTCCAGATTAAATTCCAGAACCTCCATTGGTGGGCAGTTTTCATTCAGATAGAAGCTCAAACCTGTAATCTCATTTATATCTTCTCCTGCTGCAATACCCGTTAATGATATCTCGTCATTAAGGATAGTGACGTGTTGTTCATTTCCAGTGCTTATTCTTAGCGTTAGAGCATCACTGAACTCATTGCCGATATTTTGTAATTCCAGGATCATCTCAACTGTATCTCCAGGAGTTATTTCTACTTCTCCGGCAGCGTTTTCACAACGATATTCCCCCAGAATTATCCAGGCAGATCCTGCCGGGATAGGTATCCCGCCGATCATAAGCGAGCTTTCATCGTTCAATTCCGTCCCTGTTTCCGGATAAGTATTATTGAAGGTGTACTGCACTCCACAAACTCCTCTTTGATCTTCAATACCTATTGTCGCAAACTGCCCGTGATTGCCGTTATGAAAACCGGAATAACTTCCTTGATTTGTGTTATTGAAAATCTTATACTGAAATTTGAGCAGATTATTGCCATTTGAGCTGGGATAATATGCCAGATCATAAATTATGATCTGAAAGGTTTCTTCACTGTTATCCCAGTCATTCAGCAAATTGTCCCACTCGATTATATATTGATGCTGCGCCTCATCATAAAACCAGTAAATACCGCCAAAACTTACGGTCTTCAGGTCATCCCAGAAAACTGCGATGAGCGGTGAAATCCCACCTTCACCGGGAATTGTCCAATTCATAAACGACGCACTCTCTGTATAGCCGGGAGCAACCCAGCCGTTGGTGCAGACGCTAAGCTCCGTGTAATCCTGATCATAAAACCGTAATACAAATGGCAATTCTACCTGGGTGACCATGCCCATATCTCCGTTATCTGTAAGCAGGAGTTCATTTTCAGTATTGATCTCGATCCAGTCGTATTCCACTTCCAGATATGACGTGTCATTCTCATCATAGATGCAATAGCCATATTCATCAGGTCCCGTGGGTTCCCAAATCCCAGCTTCACCGATTGTGAATTCCAAAATTATCTCCTGCTCAAAGCCACTTTGATTATACAGACGAAAAAATAATTCAGCTTCAGTTCCGGCAATATACTCAGGCAGAATATTTAATTCTATTGCTTCTGAAGATGTATATACTTCTTCAGGTTCTAATGTACCCGGATATTGAATATCATCAGACAAAATAATCAGATTGCTGCTACTGCTTATTTCCAGAACAATATCTTCCAGCACTCCTTCACCACTGTTAGTCAGTTCATAATCCAAATATACAGTTTCTCCCGGCTCCGGTTGATTATTGTTATCATCGCTAAAAGCATGATCGCTAAGCGTTAAATACATTCCGGTTACCGGCACTGGGAAAAAATCCTCTGTTATACCCACAATATAGCAAATACTTATCCTGATATATTTTTCCGCTTCCAACTCTCCTGAACCAGAATATTGAATGGGAATATTTTCCAGAATTACTTCTTCACCTGCTGCCAGATAGTCTATCGTTTGAGTTTCTTCAATTAGAATGTCATTATCATCACTGCTTATTTCTACACTTATATTTACATAAGCGGTCTGACTGGCATTGCCTATTGTTAAATTGATTATGCCGGTTTCATCCGGCTCAAAACTGCCGTTTCCACTTTCATCATAATATTCAAGCTCGTTGACAACCAGATCATAGCTCTCGATCAATTCAATATTCTGCTGAAAGGGATAATAATTGCAGCCACTCACTGTGAGCATGAATTCATCTGCTTCCAGCTCTGCAATATTAAATGTGCAATATCCGTTATCATCACTATATCTAAAATGCTGCTCATCATTTTCAGTGTTATATAAACTGCAATACAGTCCCGATGCTCCATTGTCATATTGATTCAGAGCCTGAATACGAAAATTCTCCTGTGATCGGGCATATACTGGCTCACAATCAACGTTTAGCACTTTCGGCTCACCAATCCAGATCTCGCCGGAGGGATCGCCCATCAGGTTATTCCAGTATGAAAATTTCGTGGAAGCATTATCAGGATTTTGGGGATAATTAAGCCACAATGATGTCTTTCCCCGTGTGTGGGCTGCTCCCATTGTCCGCAGATCTTCTGCAAATAAACCATAAGCGGTGCCCATCACAAAACAATTATTAAAACAGGTATGAGTAGCAGAGGTTGCAGTGCCGACTGCTCCGATGCCACCCTTGGGATTTGTTATTGATCCAGCCCGAAGGAATGACTCACTCCGGCAGGTTCCCTCTCCGGCAAAATTACCCGTCGCACAGGTGCTGATCACAGCAAAGGGTAACATCATGCCATTATTCATGCATTCTACCGTAGCATCATACCAGCCACTCATTCCCCAAAAACCACGATAATTGAAATAACTTACCCCATCGTTCACTCCTGCCAGCATATCATG
>CAZAHZ010000306.1:0-4303 GCA_964485055.1 uncultured Candidatus Cloacimonadota bacterium | reverse complement strand
ATAGATAATGCTGTTGAGGATCAGGAATATAATTTTACAATAGAAGCAACAGATCCTGACCTTGCTTATGGAGATCACATATTATATAGTTTATCAGTATATCCTGAAGGCATGACAATCAACTCTACGACCGGTGAAGTAAGTTGGTTGCCTGATAATGAAGATGTTGGAGATACAACGTTAACTGTATCTGTTACAGATGATAGCAGTGCCACAAATGAAAAGAATTTTATATTGACCGTAAATAATACAAATGATGCCCCAACTGTAGCATATCTGATACCGGATCAATCTGCTTATGAGGATGCCTTATTTACATTTACATTTGGTGACTCCGTTTTTATCGATGTAGATACAGTAGACAGTTTGAGGTACAGCGCCGGTTTGTCTGACGGAACATCCCTACCAAATTGGTTAAGTTTTGAAGCGTCAACACCTAGAACATTTACGGGAACTCCGTTAAATGAAAATGTTGGAACAATAACAATAAAGATAACAGCAGAGGATGATTCTTCAGCAACCACAAGTACTGAATTTAACCTGGAAGTTATTAACACAAATGATGCACCCGTATTGAATCCAATAACAGATAAGGAAATGCTGGAAGATTCTACATTAACTGTTATTGTAACGGCTATAGATGATGACGATATGGATCAGATGGAACTGAGTGTAGAGTCAGACACATCGGCAGTAGTGGCATATTTTGCAACAGGTAAAGGTACAGAATTGACTAGAGAATTAATACTAATTCCGGAAGGTAATTGGAATGGTGTAGCGATAATAACAATTAATGTCGTTGATCAGGTTTCAAAAGCATCAGATACAGACAGTTTTTCTTTAACCGTACTGCCAGTTAACGACTCTCCGGAATTATCAAATATTCCCGACCAATCTTTTACAATAAATGATACAATTCAAATCTTTTTAAATCAGTATATATCAGATCCTGATTTACCAAATGACAATATTTCCTGGTCTTATTATGGAGGGGACAGTTTGGTAATCATACTTGATGCCAGTGTTGCTAAAATTACAAATAAACCGGAATGGGTAGGCATTGATAGTATTTTATTTATTGCTACAGATGATAGTTCAGAATCAGATAGCGACTGGGTATATATTAATGTAATAGCTATTCCTTCACCAAATAATCTAGTAGCTATAAGCGGGTTGGGTTGCGTTCCTTTAACATGGCAGCCTCCTGATTATGTGATGACTGAAGAACTAATATATGATGATGGTTCACCAGCATGGTTGCTTACATATTATGATGGTTATAAATGGGCAACGAGAATGTCTCCCTCATGGCCATGCAAAATCTTAGAGCTAAAATATTATCATGGGATTTCTGGTGAGTTTTTACCTGGAATATATGAATGGAATGGAACTTCACCAGGTGAGGCCTTGTTAGAATTTGCTTATAAATCTAATTCTATTGATACAGGTTGGGTTTCTGTTGATATTTCTAATTATGACATTATTGTAGATGGAGACTTTGTAGTCTCACATGGTTTTCTTAACAGTGAGGTTGAGTTTGGCTACGAATCAGGGGATAATGGAAGATCATGGAAAACTAGCGGTTATGGATGGGATCTATGGAACCACTATATATATTTTATTAGAGCAGTTGTTGAAGAGTTATCATCTGGAAAGAATGTTGAATTAGGATATGGTATTAACAACTCAACAATACCAGGATCGGTTGAGCCCGATATTATTGTTGCAACAAAAAATATCTTGAATCACTACAATATTTATCGAAGTGAATCTTCAGGCGAACCATATACATTAATTGCATCAAATGTTACGGATACTTCATATATAGACTGTGATGTAGAGCTTTCATCAACATACTTTTATACTGTTACTTCAGTATTTTCAGATCCACTAGGTGAAAGTGGTTTTTCAAACGAAACTTTTGCGACAACCGATTTCCCCCCAATTTTAGGAGAAATTCCTGATACAAGTTTTCATGAAGATACAATTTTAGAACTACCAATATCTTTTTGGTATGATTATGTAAAGGATGAAGATAATGAAAACACGGAGCTTACTTGGACATTTTTCGGAGCTGATTCAGTTATTGTCAATGTTTCTACAGATAAAGTTAAATTTTCTGCGCCTTTAAACTGGTATGGTGTTGATACAATTGAAATTGCTGTAAGCGATGGAGTATATAGCGATACGTCTTCATTAGCATTGACTGTTTATTCAGTAAACGATTTACCTGTAATAACAGGAATTCCCAATCAAACCTTTGCTATGAATGATACAGTGCAAGTCTTTTTAAATCAGTATGTATCAGACTCCGACTTACCAAATGATAATATTTCATGGACTTTTTATACAGGAGAGAATTTACTAATAACGCTCGTTGATAGTATCGCAAGAATTACGAACGTGTTTGGTTGGCTTGGTACAGACAGTGTATTATTTATTGCTAAAGATGATAGTATGTCATCTGATAGCTCATGGGTAAACTTTACTGTTGTACCGATATACAGCCCAAGGAATTTATCTTCTAAAAGTGGATTGACGTATATACCGTTAATCTGGAATAAACCAGGCCCACAAATTGAAGAACTTATTTATGATAATGATTCCACAACTGGTGCTAGTGCCGGATTTATTGGATGTAAGACTGCCTGCCGTCTTACTCCTCCTTGGCCATGTAAGGTATTAGCACTAAAGTTTTATGTAAATGCTCAATCAACAGTAACGTTTTTACCCGGAGTATATAGCTGGAATGGTACTTCTCCCGGAGAAGTCATTAAAGAATTTAATCACACAATAGACGCATCTGGCTGGTCGTATGGTTGGGAGTATATAGATGTATCTGAATATGATATCATGGTCAATGATGAATTTGTTGTTTCCTTTGAATATATTGTTGATTATAATCCCAGCATCGGTATTAGTAGTAAGGATAATGGTAGAAGTTGGAGCTTTAATCCAAGCTATAGTAATGAATGGCATTCAAGTAAATATACATATTTTATAAGAGCGATTGTCGAAAAAATACCTGGAAGTAAGGATGGTGATACGAAGGAAATAACGGAATTGCATACTTTTAGTTCATCTAGCAATAGCTTCGGTGAAGATGTAAGTTATTATAATATCTATAGAAGTAATGTATCTGGAAGTTCTTTTGAGCTTATTGAATCGGGTATTGAAGATACAACATATACAGATTTAAATGTTGAACTTGGTACGAATTATTATTATGTAGTAACAGCGGTTTATTCAGAACCGACTGTTGAGAGTGAATACTCCAATGAAGCTTCTGCAAAAACGGCATTTCCGCCAGTGCTGTCATCAATTCCTGACACCAGTTTTTTTGAAGATGATTCTCTATATTTCCCAATTGCAAATTTGCATGATTATGTTCAAGATGAAGATACTCCTGTAGATTCACTTCATTGGATTGTTAGTCAAAATCAAAATGTGTACTTTAATTTTGAAAATGACTCTATTTTTATTTCTGCTGAAGCAAATTGGTTTGGCAAAGATACCGTACTTTTAATCGTAAGTGACGATGTATTAAGTGATTCTACCAACTGGATAATAACTGTGCATCCGGTAAACGATCCGCCCTATTTTACCGAGTTAATTCCGGATTCCATATCGTTTGATTCAAATGTTCGCGATACGCTTCTATTAGCGGAATTGGCTTCAGATGTTGACAATCCGGATTCAACTTTGAACTGGTCTTATATTCACAGTAGTTTTGTTTTATGTGATATTAATAGCACATTAAATAGCGCTATTTTTTGGGTAGAAGAAAATTTGTCAGGTCAAGACACAATTGTTCTGAGTATTTCCGATGGAGAATTCACTGTTTATGACTCTCTTATTGTAATTGTGAGCCCGGTTACAGGGATTGAATATCTGATGAGCCAACTACCAAAAGAATATTCTCTGAAACAGAATTATCCTAATCCTTTTAATCCGACTACGACCATAATTTATGGTTTGCCGAAAAGTAGTCATGTGAATATAAGAATATACGATTTGTTAGGCAGAGAAGTAACAACTCTCGTTAACAATAATCAGGAAGCGAAACATTATAAAGTAATCTGGGATGCTAAAGACAGATCGGGAAATACTGTTCCCAGCGGAATGTATCTATACAGAATTGTGGCAAAATCCGGGGATAGGACATTCGTAAAAACCAGAAAACTTTTACTGATGCGATAAAACAGTCCAGATTTTTAGGAAAAAACTCATAAAAGGGGCAGGCTGTTTTCGACCTGCCCCTTTTTTATATACATCAATAACCTTAAAAAGGAGGTTCCCGTGA
>CAZAHZ010000305.1:0-4318 GCA_964485055.1 uncultured Candidatus Cloacimonadota bacterium | reverse complement strand
TGGTGACATAACTATCTGTGTAATATAACAATATCTAAATCTGGCTGATATAAAACAAGGGGATGTCTGTTTTGGTGATTTCCGGCTTTCCGCCAAATTTTAAATTTTTTCCTGTCACTAAGTCCACTTATCTGGTAGGTTATTACTTGAATTTCATTCTCTGTTAAGGATATTTTTGAATAGATTAAGATTGTATTGGTACTCCGATGCTATAATAGAAAGATTACAAGTAGCCGAATTCTTTCAGAGCATTTTTCTTTTTACGCCAGTCGGGCTTGATTTTGATCCAGAGTTCGAGTTTAGCTCTTTTACCAGTAATCTTGTAAATTTCTTTTTCCGCAGCGAGTCTGAGAGCTTTGATCTGCTCGCCATTTTTACCGATCAGGATAATTTTTTGTGATCTTCTTTCCAGCCAGATATTTGCAGCGATTTCAACTTTATTAGGCAGATCAACATATTTTTCAATCATAACAGTGGAACTGTAAGGTATTTCATCGCGAAAATTAAGGAAAATCTGTTCACGGATGATTTCCTGAGCAAAAAAACGCATGGGCAGATCAGAGAGTTCCTCGGGATCATAGTATGGTGGATTGAAGGGCAGAAACCTGGTGATCGGCGTTAAAATAGACGAAATATCAGGCTCATTGAGCAGTGATAATGCAACCACTTCATCAAATGTTTCTTTTTTTAGATCAGATACCAGGTTATAAACAGTTTCCGGTGAAGCGAGATCAATTTTATTAAGCAGGGCAATCTGAGGGATTTTAATATTTTTGAGTAATTTCAGCATTTTAAGGTCATAATCAGTAGGGAAATGATTGGCATCAGTGATAAAGAGAATGAGATCAGCATCTTTGAGCGAAATGGAGATGTAATCCATCATTTTGTTCTGTAATTCATAACGGGGTTCCAGAAATCCGGGAGTATCAAGAAAGATTATCTGGCGATCCTGCCCATTCAATATGCCCTTGATCTGATGACGAGTAGTCTGGGGTTTGGGACTGACGATAGAAAGTTTTTCACCAATGAGCCGGTTCATAAGGGTAGATTTTCCTACATTTGGTTTCCCGACGATGGTGACAAAACCGCTTTTAAAATGTTTCTCTATTATATTCTGCATATTTTATAGATCAAAAGGAATAAAGTTGTATCATCAATATCTATAGATTTTAGATCAGTATCAGCCTGCAGCAGCAGCGGAAATATCTGCTTAAGTTGGTAAATATCATACTTATAGGAAGCTTTTATATATTCATCGCGAAAGGAATAAAAAACATCGGAGAGATGATTTTGAGCAATTTCCGTATCTGAATAGTTGCGCTGTCTGTAAATATGGATTTTCCAGAGGATCATAAAATACCTCAAGAGCATGGCAACCATCATCACACCAATGTCGCTCGCTTCTTCAGCCCCTATCATATTATTTAGAATAACCTGGCTGAGCTTCAGGTCTTTATTTCCCAGAGCCCGTTGCAGATCATAGATAGTATTTTCACGGATTGCACCCAAAGTAGCTTCCACATCATTAATGGAATATATTTTTTTCCCATGCGTGAATAGAAAGAGTTTTTCCAGTTCATTTTCTGCTGCCCTAAAACTTAGTTCGATGTTATTTACCAGAAAATTTCTCGATTTCATATCCATTGAGAGGTTTCGAGTTCTTAGTTCAATATCCAGCCAGTTTAATAGACTGGTGCTGTTATATGGTTTTTTACATTCAACAACAATTCCCTCTTTGGTTAACAGTTTAAGAAATGTAGTCCTGTTATCGGCTTTTTCTGCCACAATCAGGAGAATGGTGGAATCAAAGGGATTTTGGCAGTATTTTTCCAGAAGAGTTTTATCATTTTTCTTGAGTTCATCAAAATTCTTGAGTAGAACAAATTTAAATGGAGACATAAATGGAAATATTTCCAGATGCTCAAGAATTCCGGCGCCTTGACAGTTATCACCATAGAGAGTAACAGTATCAAAATCTTCCGTCCCGGGTTTAGTAAATTGCTGATGCAGCAAATCTATGACCCTGTCCTTAAGATAATCATCATTTCCATAAACAAAAAAGAGCCTGACTTTGGTATAACTTTTTATGCTATTAATAAACTGAGAATAATATACTTTCCCGGAAGGTTTTTTATTCATTTCAGATGCTGATGAGAATGGCACTAACCAGTGCTACTGCCCAGCACCAGTAAGCGAAAATCTTCATTTTGTGGCGTTGCAGCATTTTGATGAGGAAGGAGATGACCATATAGCCGCTAATGAAAGCTGCAAAAGCTCCCGCCAGATAAAAAATCAGGCTCTCTTTGGGTAATTGAGCGAGATGCGGGAGTTCACTGACAGTGGCACCCAAAATTGCGGGAATGGAAAGTAGAAACGAAAACGTGGCAACTTCCTCTCGTCGCAGACCAACCAGTAAACCAAAAGTTATTGTTGCACCACTGCGCGAGATGCCGGGATTTAAGGCAAATGCCTGACCTAAGCCAATAACCATTGCCCTGCCGATACCGAGTTCGTGAATTGATGATTTATTGATCATTATTTTGTCGGAGATAAAATTCATAAACCCTGTCACGCTGAGAAAGATGCAGACGATATATATATTGATATTATTCTTGGGGTCGAAGATATTTTCGATCATGCCTTGAAAGACAAAATACAATATACCTGTTACTATTGTTGCTATGAGTAGCAAAAACCCGATCTTGCGTCTTCTGGAGAATTTTTCGTCGCTATTGATCGTAAAATAAGAACCGACAATATTGATAATATCTTTACGGAAATAAATAATCACAGCGAAAAGAGATCCCAAATGCAGCATTACCTCAAAACTTACACCGGGCATCTCGAAATTCAGAAATCGCTGTCCAAGCATTAAATGCCCTGAACTACTGATTGGCAGGAACTCAGTGAGTCCTTGAACAATACCAAGAATTATTGCTTTTATTATATCAAGCATCAGTAACCTCTCTGGTTTTTTTTAAGGTAGAAATTGCTGAAAAACGAAAGCCGTTCGCTTTTGCCTGTTCGATGAATTTTTGGACAAATTCCAGCTTTACTTTACTGTGGCTGTGACTGATAACAAAAACTTGATCTTTTCTTTTAGCAATATTAATTAAACTGTTGATCTTTTCCGTGAGAACCTTGTCTGTCAGATCCTGATCATCCAGAAAGAGGTCTCGTTGCCAGGTTTGCATCATTTCCTCTTTGGCAACCTGAGAGACTACAGAATTAGCAGAAGTATAACTATCAATAAAAATTAGATCATTTTGTTTGAGTATCTGTAGAACTGGTCTCATTATATCAACCTGCGAGGTTGCCAGTGAACCCATGTGATTGTTTGCTGCAATTGCCAGCGGAATTCTTTTGATGTATTCTTTCACCAGGGCTTTAATCTTAGCTGCATTATAGTGGACAAGAATAGCATCTTCACCAGGATTATTGTTTTTGATGTCGATCGGTTCCATGGGCATATGGATCAGAATATCATGTCCAGATTGATAAGCTTGTTCCATTACTTCTCGGTAATAAAGCTCATTCGGCAGTATTGAAAAATTCACTTCTTCATCAAGCAGGCAGAATTCCTGCAACAGTTTATTATGATAACTGCCAAAATCATCTATTATCAGGAATATTTCAGGCGAAGCTTCAGTATATTTGCCATAATAAATTTTGATCAAATATGGTTTTTTATTATTTTTATGTTTAAATTGCAGTAAATGATAATTGCCATTTCCTATTTCCTTGGATGATACAAGGTTGCCCCCAGCAGATTCGACTTTACCAGTCAAAATGCTGTTTACCAGCGGTAAGTCCCATATTGCCGGATTTATACCGATTTTAATAAATATATCATCCTTCTCATTGAGTACACTGAAATTTCTATCGTCAACACCAATTTCATTAGCAACTTTGGCAATAATATCGTTAATATCTAGTGGCTGGGTATTTCTGGGTTTGACTATTGCTTTTGTGATCAGTGGAATTGCCCGGTAATGGTATGCCAGCAACCCGATAAAGGCAAGCAGCATGATGATGGTAATAGCAGGCAGAATCTTGACGAGATTGTTTTTTTTGCTAAGCTTTTTTCCATGACTTGACTTCTTTCGCTTAGGTTTATTACCTTTTGCCTTACTATTATTTCTGATCTTATTCTTTTGAGCCATACCGGCTTTCTATCCTTCAATTCTTTTTTGATAGATTAATTATAGACATCTCCATGTCAATCTTTTTTAAACTCCTACCTGCTAGCCCCCCGAAATTAATAGAATTTCTGCTGCTAAGTGGACTTGCACCGCCAGTGTAATCACGGGTGGGGCGA
>CAZAHZ010000304.1:0-4341 GCA_964485055.1 uncultured Candidatus Cloacimonadota bacterium | reverse complement strand
TTGTGATAATAGTCATCCGCATCATCAAAAAATACAGAGTTTACTGTTCTATGATAATTAAGAATTTGAGCCATAGCCACCGCCGGACACCCGGCAACACTTCTGCCTCCCGTCACAGGATCAATCGGACAGGAATTATTATATGGAGCATTCTGCGTCCAGTTTTCCAGCAGCCAGCCACCTGTAGGAGTTGTCCCTTCGGGGGGCCACTGCTCCGGTCGAAAGGTTTCATTATCACCTGCCAGCAGGTTTTCCCAGGCTGCTTGCCTGCTCAAGATCATTTCTTCCGGCAGATCAGAAATATTCCCCAGTCGAAATTGTATATCAGTTTTGAGCATTTCTAACAGCAAATCTCCACTTTCTTCATCATAAAAACTGCTCGTAAAGGAATAAGCTATAACCGGTGGCAGATTATCATCAGCAGCAGTGACAATATACCCCTCAGGCAATAATTCAAAAACATAAAATAATATCCTGCTCTCCTCAATAACTTCATTTGAGCTGATAATAGCATAATCATTCGATTTCCCCATTTGTATAAGCTTATTTTCAGCAATTCTTTCACAGCTATTTAATCCCACCTGTTCCGCAAATAGACTGCAACATATTACAATAATCATTATTAATAGAAAATAGATTTTTATATCCATAATTCTTCCTTCTTGTGTTTTTTAAACAATTCTTGATATTTCCAGAATATTCCTGATGTCAAGCACAAAAATTCAATCCAAAACAGTGAAGTTCTTGTTACACAGTTTGAATAACATTTCTTATCCGTGCTGATCCGCCTGCCATGCACGTTGCAGAAGCCAACAGATTTAGCTTCCTTAATCAGTATGTCGTTGAGTCTTTTGAATATCACAGCTATCTACAGGATAAAAATTTCAAATACCTGAATATTTTACCCAACGGGAATTATGTTTAATTTGACAAATAAATTAAATTCTGGCATATTGTTTAAATTAGAAATGAAAGATTATTGAAGGCGAAGTTTACCAGGAGACATCAATATAGGTTGGATATGTATGAAGATAAAAGAGTATAAGATTTTCAACCGCGAAAGGCGCGAAATGACGCGAAAGAAGAGAAAGAGGAAGAAAAAATATTGAGTTAAGACCGACAGGATTGGGTTTTTGGGGGTGGGTCGGGATTGACTTAAGATTTTTTTGGGGGGGGTGGTGATGGTCGCTCTCAAGTCAATCCGGTGTACCGTCTTAACTTCGATAGCTTACTGGTAAAAAAAGATATTCAAGGAGAATATGATGAAAAAGTTATTATTTGTTTTGGAAATTGCTTTGTTTTTGATGATTGGTTGTGAGGACAAATCTACGGAACCTGACAATGAAGCACCAGTGATCCCATATAATCCTGTTCCGGCAGATAGTTCGTTGAATGTATCTGTAAATACAATATTATATTGGAGTTGCAGTGATCCTGATGGAGATGCGCTTGTTTACGATGTCTATTTCGGGACAACTACAGATTCTTTTTTGGTTAGTACCGGTCAGAGTGATTCCACTTATATTGCAGGAGTCATGAATTATGAAACTACTTATTACTGGAAAATTGTAGCCAGTGATGGAGAAGATGAGACAATAAGTCCAGTTTGGACATTTACAACGGAATCTGAAGAAATTGAGAATCAGCCACCAGCAGTACCATCCAATCCTGTTCCGGCAGATAGTTCTATGAATGTATCTGTAAATGCGGGATTATCCTGGTCGTGTAGTGATCCTGACGGAGATGTGCTTAGTTACGATATCTATTTCGGGACAACTACAGATTCTTTTTTGGTTAGTACTAGTCAGAGTGATTCAACTTATGTTGCAGGAGTTATGAATTATGAAACTACTTATTACTGGAAAATAGTAGCAGATGATGGAGAATATGAGATAGAAGGTGAAATCTGGAGTTTTACAACCGAAGCGGAAGGAACTATAAACCATCCTCCTGATGCACCCTTCGATCCTGTTCCGAATGATAATGCTGAGAATGTATCAGTAAATTCGAATATATCATGGTCTGGCAGCGATCCGGATGGTGATGCTCTCACCTATGATGTTTATTTTGGCAATACAACAAATCCACCATCAGTTATTGCAGGTCAAAGTAATACAAGTTACGATCTGGGACCATTAGATTTTGGATCAATATATTATTGGAAGATAATTGCTGATGATGGGGAACTTGAAACTGAAGGAGAAGTATGGTGCTTTACTACAATTGAAGAAGAACAAATCGAAGGCATGATCCTTGAGGAGGGCGGAACTTTTGATATGGGCGACCATTTTAATGAGGGGTTTTATTGGGAACTTCCAGTTCATGAGGTGACGGTTAATAGTTTCTTGATTGGTCAGTATGAAGTAACGCATACTAACTACATCGAATTCTTGAATTCCTGGGGAGTATCATCAAATGGAAGTTATAATGGTGTAGAGTTAATAGATATGTATGATTCTTATTGTGCTATAGACTATAATGGAAGTTTTTACTTTGGAGGAAGTGGTAAAGCTCCAAATATCGAATGTCCAGTTATCGAAGTAACCTGGTATGGATGTATAGTATATTGTAACTGGTTATCAGAGCAGGAGGGTTTGACTCCCTGCTATGATCTATCAGACTGGTGCTGCGATTTTAGTGCAGATGGTTATAGATTGCCTACAGAAGCCGAATGGGAATATGCAGCGAGAGGGGGATTGAACTGGACGGATAATTATCGTTACAGTGGAACAACAGATAATATTGGTGATTATGCCTGGTATTTTTTTAATTCTGGTTATCAAACACACGCAGTAGGGACTAAATTACCTAACCAGCTTGATATTTATGACATGACCGGTAATGTTTATGAATGGTGTAATGACTGGTGGTTTTATGGTTATTATGGCTCAAGCCCAGTTAATAATCCAACGGGACCTGTAAGCGGGTCTGCCCGCGTGGTCCGTGGTGGTCACTTTTACGGCAATGAATACGACTGCCGTGTTGCTTTTCGTAGCTTCAGCTTCCCTTTCAACCCCGACTTCATCATAGGCTTCCGAATCCTCAGGGCATATCCGTATTAATTACATTTTAGTATTTTTACATTTTTACCTTTTTCTTACAAAGGGTTTATTAAAAGCAGCAACTGAGACGACTATAAAAGAGAAAAGTTTCTTTGGTTCTTTCTTTTCAAAGAAAACATTTATTTGGTTGTCTTTTCTCACATTTTCCAGAGCATTTAGTGTTTTCCGAGGTTGAATGTTTTTTTTATCTTGGTCTCAGTATTAATTTCCCTTGCCAATTAATGTAACTTATTTGAGATTTGGTTTATTAAGAATTGCTTTGAGGGAATATATGAGTAAATTTACTGAAAAATACGGACGAGACCAGAAGCTTCATAGCTTATGCCAGGAAGAAGGGATAAGATATCTGGCAATATTCGGCTCTTATGCTCGAGATGAAGCAGGAGAGGGCAGTGATATAGATCTATTAGTAGATTTTATTGATTCCAAAGGATTGTTTACCTTCGTCAGACTGAAAAGAAAACTGGAAGATTATTTCCAGAAAAAGGTTGATCTGGTCACGATGAGAGCGATCAGTAAATACTTTGTGGATGACGTGAAAGAACAATTAGAGGTAATATATGAATCTGCCTGAAAGAGATGCAGCTTTTCTGAAACATATCCTGGAATCAATTGAACTTATCGAAGAATATATGAAAAATGTCAGTAAGGAAGAATTCGATAACAACCGGCAATTACAGGATAGTGTTGTGAGGAGATTTGAGATAATTGGAGAAGCCTGCAGGCTGGTATCTGAAGATTTGAAGAAACAATTTCCTGAAATACTATTGAGAGAAGCAACTGATATGCGCAATGTTCTAATCCATGCCTATTTTGGTATAGATTATGAGATCATCTGGAATACAATCAAGATAGAGCTTCCAATACTTAAAAAACAGATTGCAAGGTTGATAACGCCTGTTTAATTGCAATATTTCCCTTTTCTTCACCTTCAGTGGTTTTGCTAGACAAAATTTGGAGTGCCGTTCTGAGCTCCAGTTGTCGCCATCTGCAGCTATTATCAGGCTCAGACAGAAAATTTACAGGCGAAGACTGTAAGCGGGTCTAACCGTGTGAAACGTGGTGGTAGCTGGAACAACAATGCCAACAACTGTCGTATCGCTAATCGTTACTACTACAACCCCGGCGACAGCTACTTCGACATGGGCTTCCGTATCCTCAGGGCAGCGGAATAATTTTGAATTTCTTGTCACGCCGTAGAAGAGTGAAGGCGGATGGATGTTTAATTTTGAATGGGAAGATAAGATTTTCAACCGCGAAAGCCGCGAAATGACGCGAA
>CAZAHZ010000303.1:0-4375 GCA_964485055.1 uncultured Candidatus Cloacimonadota bacterium | reverse complement strand
ATTATAGTGGAGTAAATCATATCTGTCTGGGGGCACATATATATAGTGGTGAAGTTAAATCATCCCTGAACGGTATGCTGGATGAGGTTCGTATCTGGAACCGTGACCTTTCTGCAGAAGAGATTGTGGAATATATGAATAAGAGCCGCGAACTCGATTCTAATGGGCTGATTGCCTGTTGGAATTTTAATGAAGAAGATAACTGGCAGGATTTAGTTGACCCGGACTTGATTGTTTATAACCATCTGGATGTCTTGCAGGAAGATTCACAAGCCGAAATCAACGACTGGGTGCAACTGGAAGACAGTTCATTCATTATAAATGGCGGTTCCGGGGCTGATATTGTACTTAATATCGACAGCAACTGGCTGCTTCTCCCTGATTACGATTATGAAATGAACCTGGTACTTACTACGAATGATCCCACCGCACTGGAAGTGACTATTCCATTAATTGTGGAAGTGGTACCCCTTGCCGATGATGAAGATGATATCTATGCCTCAAACAGCCTGAGCCAGAACTATCCCAATCCTTTTTACTGTAATATGCAGCAAAGATCGCTTGTCAATATCGGATACACCTTGACAGAAGAAGTTATAGCAGCAGCAGTTGTCATCTATAATATCAAAGGGCAAAAAGTTACAGAACTCAAGATAGATGCCAAAGACGAGAGAAAAGGTCTCGTAAACTGGGATGGCAAAAACCAGCATGGCAAAATAGCTGCCAGTGGTGTTTATTGCTATGTCTTACAGGTTGATGGAAAAAATGTTATCAGCAGGAAAATGGTTCTCCTGCGCTAAATATAAAAACTGTTCTATCCTGGCAAATGCCCGGGACAGGAGATCGGGATGAAAATAGTATAGTTTTATTCAGAGAAATTGAAATTTATTTCAGGAGGAAACTATGCTGTTTTTGAGTGCTGATGGCTTGACCTATAAATACGAATCACAGGTGGAGCCGGTTTTTAGTGATATTTCAATAAAGATTTATCAGAATTCCAGGATTGGGTTGATCGGTAAAAACGGTTGCGGGAAAACAACATTGTGTCGCATATTAGCAAATGATTTAAAAAATTATAAAGGTAATATCTGGAGAAATAACGATTTGCTGGTAGGCTATATTGAGCAGGAAAGCAGCGAAGAATTAAGCATTTTATGCGGTAATTATATTTTTGATGTGAATCCTGGGATGGGTACGCTCTGGGAACAGATACATAATCCTGAACCCAATGAGATATTGCCCGAAACAGTTGTAAATTATATCGTGATGGATGGCTATCTTCTGGAAGACAGTCTGGCAAGATTATTAGGTCAATTTGAGCTTGATGAAGATATTTTATTTCGTGATTATCTGAGTTTAAGTGGCGGTGAAAAAACCAAAGTACGGCTGCTGCGCTGCCTTCTGAGAGGTTTTGATCTTATGCTGCTCGATGAGCCGACAAACCATCTGGATATTAATACCATGGAATGGCTGCAGGACTATTTGAAAAATATTCGTATTCCTTATGTGATCATCAGTCATGACCGCTTTTTCCTCGATAAATGCGTGACATCGGTGTGGGAGCTTAATGATGGTTATTTGAGTGAATTCACTGGCGATTATTCCAATTATCGGCAGCAGAAGGAAGCTCAACTTGATTTTAAGAAAAAACAGTATAGCATTGCCCAGGGCAAGATCAGGCAATTGACGAAGGCTGTGCATGACAAACGTAATTGGGCGGGGAGTTTTCAAGCTCAGACCGGCAGCGAAGGCAGAGCTTTTGTCTATGAGTCCATTACGAATGCTGGAAAACGGTCTATGCAAAGGGCAAAAGTTACGGAACACAGGCTGGAACGATTGCGTGATAAAGATGAATCGGAAAAACCCTTCATTGAAAAGAAACGAGAGATAAGTTTCAGTCATCCTCAAAAATATGGCAGATTTGCCCTGGTGGTGGACAAAATATATAAATCCTTTGCTGATAAAGCTATCCTGAATGATTTCAGTCTAAATCTTAATCGCGGTGAAAAAGTGGCGATTATCGGCGATAATGGATCAGGAAAATCTACTTTACTGAAGATCATAACCGGACAAATCCCTGCGGATAAGGGAGAAATTCGACTGATCCCAACCTTGAAATATGGTTATTTTTCCCAGGAATTCGATGACCTTGATCCGGAGAAGACAATTATTGAAGAAGTATCTGGCGGTAACCGGAAATATGAGGAAGGATCAAGAACCATACTCGGTTGTTTAAATATTCGTGGTGACAAAGTATTTCAGAAGACTGATTCTCTCAGCTTTGGCGAAAAGAATAAAACTGTTCTGGCAAAACTGATCGTCGCCGAGTGTGATATTCTGCTGCTGGACGAACCGACCAATCACCTGGAACTGGAAGCCAGGGAAGAGCTTGAACAGGCTCTGATAGATTTTCCCGGTGCAGTATTGCTGGTCTCACACGATAGATATCTGATTAAAAGAGTCACTCACAGATCAATTTTGATCTCCACTAAAGCTATAAAGCCGGATAATTCCATAAAAAATATTGATTGACGATAATTATTCCCATTTGTTAATTACCGCAAATTGAAGTAGGAGTTAAATATGCTAAGATCAGTAGGTCTTATTTTTGTATTGTTTATCGCCAGTTTGTGTCTGGCGGAAGAAACTACGCTTTCACCCATTGATGATATGTTCACAGATTGCCTTGCTACCGGCACTCACCTGGAAAATCAATTATATCTGAATCGAGAAACCGCGTTCGAAGACGAAAGAGTCATGTTCAAATTCGATGTGTCTTCGATCATTACTCTGGAAAGCGCTATTTTCCATCTGCATCGCTTCTTCTCATGTCCCAGTGGTGCCGGGCAGACTATTGCCAGATTCTACCCCATTGCAGAAGAATGGGACGAAGAATCCTGGGATTGCCATACTTTCCCTCAATATGAAGTCAATAATGAGATACTTTTCACCTTTGATGGTCCTTCTAATAATCAGGATACATGGTATGAAATTGACCTGACTTCTTTCGTGGAACTTTGGGTTTATAATATTTTACCAAATTACGGATTTGTCATTATTGCCGATATGGGACAAGCCCACAGCAAGTTTGACTCCAAAGAAGCTGCTAATATTGACCTGCAACCCTTTCTTGTCGTTAATGGCACACTCCCGAATAATGAACAATCTATCATTCCCAGTCTGACTTCCAATAATTACCCCAATCCCTTCAACCCGGAAACTGTGATCTCTTTCAATATTGACTATCCTGAAGGTAATTTAACTATTTTTAACACCTTAGGACAAATAATCCTCCGCCGGAACTTCCCGGCTGGTGAGTATAATTTCAACTGGAATGCGGAAAAATACAGTTCCGGCATATATTTCTACCAGATAAAAAGCGGCAATCATACCCTCACCCGCAAAATGTCCCTGATCAAATAATCACCCTGTCCAAAATATATAGGATATTAATAGAAAAAATTTAGATTATTTTCACCCTCTTCCCTGATTCTTAGTGGCAAAGAATTAGTATATAAGTGTAACAACAAAGCACAATATAACAATAAAATGTCAGATTGTGCTTTGTTGTTCCACTCTATACCTTCGGGAAAGCTATCAAGAGTCTTATGTATATGAAAATAGGAGAAATATCTGCTGAACAGTGAACTGTAGTATAAATTTAGGGTAATATGCACAATTAATTTCAGAAAATTGAGTTTTATTAGAGCTAATGTTTGAATATAACAATTATTATACGATACAATTTCTTACTTATGTGCAGATTGAACCAAATGATGAATCTGCCTATCTCAATATGGGAATTGCTTCAATAGATAGTCTTATTTTAAAAGTGGTTTAACTTTGATTTTGAGTTAAACTACAGGAAATGATCCTTTGAGGTTATATGGGAGTTACATAATTTTGCAAAAGTCTTGACTGAGTTATTCTTTTAAGTAAAAATGTAATTAGTAGAGAGAATATTAATTGATTCTTGAGTAATGCAGGCTTTTTCTTAGGAATAGCTCAATGTCTGCTTGCCTTGAGAGAAAAGCAAGGGAAGTAATATGGTATTTTTTTTAGATTTTTTAGTTAAATCTAAAATCGTTAGAATAATGAAGAAAATGAGATTAAAGCACTTTGGTCATATTTCAGGAGGGTGAAATGAAATCTGAAGTCACGCTTGAAGTCGTATATGATCAGCTTGATTTTAAAAGTGGTCAGCTATTTGATGTAAAAGCGCAAAATATAACGCGAGATGATTGGTTAGATAAAGGGGAATGGTTAGAAGCTGCGAATAGAGCTGGTGCTGAAAGTATTTTCTTTATCGATAATAATCCTGTGTATATTCTTGCTCTTCAGTACCGTGTGTCCGGCGTAGAGGATACCGGTAGTC
>CAZAHZ010000302.1:0-4382 GCA_964485055.1 uncultured Candidatus Cloacimonadota bacterium | reverse complement strand
CCCATTAAAAATTTAAAATTCATAATACAAAATTATCAGCCTTTAACTATACGCTTTAGCGACTTTACGACGATTAATCCTTGCCTGTCACTTACAAAAATCCTCATCAATCAAACCCAATTCCAACGCAATGTCCCTCGTCAGCTTAGATAAAGGTAAATGCCATCCATAATATTCTGCATAAGCATTGGCACCATACCAGCTTACTTCAACAACCGGATAGTTTTCAAATCCATTATCTATACTAAACATTCCAAATTATTCCCAGTAGTTAATTTTACTCATATTTATAAGTCATTCTCTAAAATATAACTCTCAATATACTTGATAATATTATGGGATATCTCAACTCTTTTATTATGATTAGGATATGAATTAAGGAGCGAATTTGAATATACAGGTATTTCTCCATAAACTTTTGCACCCCATAATAATCCATCGATAATTGCTTGATCTGTATCTCTGTATTCTCTATTATAATTAAATAAAAATACTCTTATCCTAGGATTAGGGTGACAAAATATGCATAGAGATCTATAAAAATGATAATATTCCATTGAGAATTTTAAATCATATCCCTTTATTGATAATTCTCGGTCTTTATTATTTCCGTCTTTTTTGACTGGCACTTTAAAATTTCTTTCTTCATTAATTAAATAAGGGTAATTTTGTTTAAAAATTTCGATTAACTCTCTATTTCTCTTTACGATATCAACATTAAAATAATGATTGGATTTTTTAAGGTTGTTTTCCTGATCATTAATTTCTTTCTCAAAATCAGAAAATGGCTTTCCTTCTAATTGATAAGCTCTTTCATTTCGTATTTCCTTATTCTCTCCCAAGATCACCCAATATACTTTAAACAAAGCTTCTAAAGATGATCTTGCTACCATCATCGCTTGGCAGTATAAACCTTTTCCCAATAACAATGCTATTGCTTCAGAATCCTTTTGACATAATTTTAAACACATAAGAACAAACGATTCTGCTGCATCATCTACATCATTAATTTCAATATTGTTAAGCGTCTTGCCAAATTCATCGATATAGTGACTAATTTTATTATATAGAAAAATCCATTTCTGCATATTTATTACCTCTTTATGATTTTTGATATCTTCTTCCTATTCATCAAAAATCCTTATTATTGCTATACCTATGCTACTTGAAACATAGGCATAATTTCCTTCAATTTCAATATCTCCTCCTGCGCCGTAATCAGACACTGTACTGATAATTACAGGATTATAGATATCAGATATATCAATCACTTTCACGTTTTGTTCTCCGCATGTTGCAAATATATAATTTCCACTCACATCTAAATTATTAAGGGTCATTTCCATATGATTCCAAGGAAATACAAATTGAGTAATAAAAAATGGGTTTTCCGGATTAGCCACGTTATATATCGATATTGCGAAATGAACCATATCATCTTCACCCCAAAATTCCTCTCGTGTGAATAAGTATTCCCCATATAAATATAAACCATATATATAATTTGAATCGTTAGCAATTGTAATATTATTTACTTCTGTAAGCGTCCCATAATTATCTGCCATTTCGAATGTTACCAGTTCGGCAGATAAACTTAATCGTTTTAATATGAATATATAATCTTCAGAAATTATTGGATATTTATAATTATTATTATAGTTACTATCAATATGAAATCCAAAATTACCAATATTCTCAATGTCTTCCAAATCCCATAAGTTTATATAACTACCATTAGTCATTCTATATAATAGTAAAAATAAATATTCATTAGATTGGCAATAAACATTATCAGTATATCCTGATGCCCAGGTAATTTCATCAATCAATTGAGGAGTATAAATATCACTAATATCTAAAATATGTAAATCATTACCATCATAATCAGTTACAATATAATTATTTATTTTTTCGTATCTATTCCTTAGGTATTCATCTAAATTACTCGCAAAAAGAAGATTAGTGGGATCACTTAGGCTATACAAATTTAAACCATTTATATTTGAGCTTGTTATAAATAAATCTTGATCCGCTTTAATACTTAATACATTATTTAAAGGTATTGTATTTATCAAACTTGGTTTATATTTGTACAATTCATCAAATTCAGTAATGTAATCTTCATAATATGAACATATTCTATAATAATAGTCAGCGTGAATGCTGACTTCATAGCTATCATCTGTCCATGTTCCGGTATCAGGTGGTAATACAACAATTTCTTCCCAGTTTGCTGATCCAAATTTCCTTTCAACCTTGAAACCATCCTCAAATAATGAATTATCATTCCAACTGAATTCAAAATAATTTGAGGATTGATGGATTATATGAAAATCGTCAGGTGCAGGGAAAATGTTATCCACAGATACAATGTTACTATAATCTGAATATTGCATTCCCGCATAAAAAGTTACATAAGCTTTAACTCTATAGCTATATTGATTATAAAGTACCACATCAGTATCTATAAAACTTGTCTGGTTACTACCTGTACTACCTATTTCAATATACTCTTCACCATCTAATCTTTCTAAAATAAATCCATCCTCATTTATACTATTATCATCCCAGTTAAGCTCAAACTCTGTGTAACTATTTCTATCAACCGTTAAATTCGTCGGAGCAGGAAACTCTATTGTTGTATTTGCATAAGCCCAACTTGAATAATCAGAATTATATTCCCCCCTAATACGATAAAATATATTGTTAAATGTCTGCTCTCGTCTTTGTTCTAAATTATCAACAAAATTTGTATCATTAATTATTCCTAATAATATCCAGACTCCTGCGTTTAATTTTCTTTCCAACCGATAACCATCCTCTCCAATACAATTATCTTCCCATCCAATCTGAAATACAGAAACATTTATTTGAGAAATCTCCAACCCACTTGGTGCCGGAAATGTATTGTCAATCACCGCAGTTTGAACATAACTCGATTCTTCATCTTCATAAAAGGCATAAATCCTGTACTGCAAATTCTCATTAATATCAGCATCCACATCAGACCAGAATTCAACATTACTATTCAATAATGCATATTCACTTATCCAGTTCCCTGTTCCCACTCTCTTATCAATCTTAAAACCTTCTTCTCCGATGCTATTATCCTGCCAGTTCAATTGAATTGTGTAAATATTCAGTTTTTCATATTCCAGATCACCCGGTGCCGGAAATGTATTATCAATATCTAAAATTTCTATATAATCAGAGACCTCATCTTCGTAAAATGCATAAATCCTGTATGACAATATTTCGTTTATTTCAGCACCATAGTCAATCCACCAGCCAGTATAATCTCCCACAATGGCATATTCCACAATCCATTCACCAGTACCAATGCGTTTATCAATTTTACCGCCATCTTCTCCAACGCAATTATCAGTCCAGGTCAATTCTATCTGATTAATCGCCAGTATCTCATATTCCGGATCTGTTGGAGCAGGAATAGTATTATCAATCTCATCACAAGCGGCATAATCAGATTCATAAATTCCCGCATAAGCTTTCACTCGATAGGTGATATCCTGATTCACGGGAGCAAAATAATCAATCCAGTTTACAATATTTTCTTCCGTACTTCCATATCCTTCCTGCCAGCCGGAACCATTAATCTGTCTGTCTATGATAAATCCGTCCTCTCCAAGCGAATTATCCAGCCAGCTTAAACTAATCCTGTCAACAGCCACTTTTTCATATTCCAGATCAGACGGTGCGGAAAACTCCACCTCAATTTCACCTGCCACATTATCAGAATATTCTCCTTCCAGATAACAGCAGATCTGATATGCAATACTCCCAAGTGAATCACGGAGGCAGATATCATCCAGATATTCTTCCGTATCCTCTACCAGATCGGCAATCTGCACAAACTCATCTCCATTGATGCTTCGGCTCAAGAGAAATCCGTCCTCACCAATGATATGCTCCTGCTCCCAGTTCAACTGGTAAGTGTGAATATTGATCTGCTCAACCTCAAAATTAATAATTTCCGGCAAATCATTATTGATCATTTCAGACTCTATAAGATCGGATTCATAAATCCCGGCAAAGGCTCTAAGGCGATATTTCAGTTCTGCATTTATTTCAGCAGCTTCATCCAGCCAGAGCATAATATTCTCGCCCACTACCCCGTAATTCTCCTGCCACTCACCATTATTAACCTGTTTATCTATCCTGAAGCCTTCTTCACCATTGCTGCTATCCGTCCAGCTTAACCTGATCCGGTCTAAAGCTGTTTTCTCATATTCCAGCCCGTCTGGTGCCGGAAATTCTATGCTACTGCTTATTTCCGTATAAGCGGAACTATCCTCTACCAGAAAAGCTCTCACCCGATAGGATACTACCCCGATACTGTCCCTCTGGCAAATATCATCAACAAA
>CAZAHZ010000301.1:0-4400 GCA_964485055.1 uncultured Candidatus Cloacimonadota bacterium | reverse complement strand
AGCGTCGGGGGAGTGCGAAGGATGGTGGTTAAAAAAACTCTTTTCTTCATATTCCTCTGTGTTCTCTGTGCCCTCTGTGGTAAAAAATTCTAATTTATCCCTTTTCTACCGCTTCGCTTTCTTAACCATCATTCTGATTACAGCCGCTATTTCTTCAGTCAGCATACCTTGTTGAAATCGCCATTGCCAGTTATGATCTATCGTTCCCGGTGAATTGAACCTTGCCCGGTTATCCAACCCTAAATAATCCTGTAACGGAGCTATTGCTATTACAGCTCTGGAATTTAAGGCAGCTTCGATCATTTTCCAGCCCACTTCCCAATCCGTAAAATTCAAATATGATAAATAACTGCGTACATGGCTCTTAACCTTTTCCGGCAGGTTCTGATACCAGCCTACGGTAGTTTCATTGTCATGCGTCCCTGTATAAACCACACAGTTTGTGCTGAAATTATGCGGTAAATATGGATTATCATTTCCATCTCCGAATGCGAATTGCAATATCTTCATCCCCGGAAAATTGAAATCATCCCGAAGCTTCTCCACAGCCGGTGTAACTGCTCCCAAATCCTCTGCTATGATCGGTAATGTTAAAAGCTTTTCTTCCAGCAATTCGAATAATTTGTGTCCTGGTCCTGGTTTCCATTCTCCATTCGCTGCCGTGGGTGATCCGTAAGGTACTGACCAGTAATGCTCAAAACCGAGAAAATGGTCAATTCTGATAATATCAACAAATCTGTACAAATTCCAAAATCTCTCTATCCACCAGCTATATTCATCCTTCTCATGCTCTTCCCAGTTATAAAGCGGATTACCCCACAATTGCCCCGTCTCGCTGAAATCATCAGGTGGACATCCCGCTACTGCTTTCGGAACCAGATTCTCATCCAGTTGATAATAGCATGGACACGACCAGACATCGGCGGAATCCAACGATGGATAAATAGGTATGTCTCCAATTATTAAAATTCCTCTGTCATTAGCGTATTTCTTGAGTTTCTGCCACTGAACAAAGAACATATATTGCAAAAATTGATGATAGAGTATTTCGTCAATCAACTCTTCCCGACTGACATCCAAAGCCTTTTCATCCCGGTTTCTTAGTGGTTCTTCCCAATTTTGCCAGGAGACATTATTATGACTATTTTTTAACGCTTTGTAAAGTGCATAGTCTTCCAGCCAGTTAGCTTCAGAATTGACAAAATTCATAAATGTTTTTGGTATTCTCTCTCTAAATCGGTGATAGGCTTTTCTGAATACTACTTCTTTAAAGGCATGTACTGCCGGAAAATCAACAAATTCATTATCAAATTCAGGCGCGTCAACTAAATCTCTTCGCCTGATCCACCGGCTCGTGACAAGCATCTCCAAATCAATAAACAAAGTATTTCCGGCAAATGAGGAGTACATTGCATATGGTGAATCCCCATAACCGGTGGGTCCTATAGGGCAAATCTGCCAGATTTTCTGACCAGATTTTACCAGAAAATCTATAAATTTATAAGCTTCATCTCCTAATCCACCAATTCCATATCTATTCGGCAACGAGGTGATGTGTAAAAGTATGCCACTGCACCGTTCAAATTTCTTTACCATTTTTTCTCCTTATCTCGCATCATCAAATTATTCGATCTACCCATCTCAGCATACTGCCAATACTCTTTGACAGATTTACATACCTCCTATTTTTGTAAACAAAAAAAACTCTTTTTGTTGACTTAATTACCTCTCTTATACATCGAAACCACTGAGGTATTATATGAAAAAAAATCTGACTGAAATCAGAGATATTCTCTGGGCAGATCAAGAACCGCGGAATCTGATCGCCGGATTTGACGGCTTTATTGATGAAATCATTTATGTTGTTGCCACACGCTATAGTGAAGATCGCTTTCTGCGTTTAGAAAAGATCAGTGACTTCGCCCTGAAAATTTCCGCCGCTTCTGAGCTTAGCACAAATATTGAACTCGTTCCCCGCCTTATTAAAATAGGCGGAAATGGTGTGATCATGGCTAATGCACTCGTTGAAACCGGAATGAATGTTAATTATATCGGCTCTCTGGGTAAACCTGATATTCACCCTGTCTTTGCTGATTTCTCTCGTAAGTGCCTTTCCGTGACCTCGCTTTGCCCGCCGGGGCACACTGATGCCCTCGAATTCAATGACGGAAAACTGATGCTCGGTAAAAACACTTCTCTGAATAACGTCAACTGGGAAAATATTATCACTGCTCTGGGATATGAAAGGATTGCTCAAATGACTGCTGATGCTGATCTTATTGCTATCACCAATTGGACGATGCTCCTGGAAATGAATTCTATCATCGCAGGTTTCAATGATCTGCTTAAAAAGATATCACACAGTCCTTTTCTTTTTATTGATCTTGCCGATCCTGCTAAACGCTCTTCTGAGGATATTTATCAGGTTCTTACACTTATCATAAGCTTATCACATATCTCTAAAACAATTCTGGGCATGAATAAAAAAGAATCTCTATTAATCGCCAGCTTCCTTGATATTGAAGAAAATAATCTGGCTTTGCGAGCTGCTGCCATCCAGCAGAAACTTAACCTCTACGCCGCTGTCATTCATCCTGTTTATGGTGCTGCTGCTGCCACTGAACACTCGAATCACTGGGTTGATGGTCCCCACACTCCCACTCCTGCTCTCACCACTGGTGCCGGTGATAACTTTAATGCAGGCTTCTGCCTCGGACTTCTCCTCAATATGTCCCTCGAAAATGCTCTATATACCGGAGTCTATACCTCCGGTTACTATGTCCGCAAGGCTCAATCCCCCACTCGCCTTCAACTAATCCACTGGCTCACCCAACTATCTCACTCATAACTCTTAACTTTTAACTCTTCACTTCTCACTCTTCACTTCTCACTTCTCACTTCTCACTATTCACTAAAACAACTATCTTCCCATACTCTATAACTTCACTTTCCGCATTCAAAAGCTCTATTTCTATTTCCTCTTCACCAGTCCAGTCTGTGTGTGCAGTTATGGTAACTTTTAAACCTTCCGGCACGATCTCCAGATTTTCAGCTCCAAAAATCCGTACGCTTTCAATATATTTACTGGTATTACAATAAAATCCTACGTCGAGCTGCCGTACTTCATAAGGGTGCATTGCCAGTAACTTAGGCGGGAAAAAGAAAGTCACGCCATCCCGAATTCCATTGATCGGCAATACATTCGGGGGATAACCCAGATCAGAGTCAGGTTTGGTAAAAGTTGTATAATTTACTTCATAAACCGAATCCGCACTCGCATCCCAGATCTTGAAATAAACCGGTTCATGATTAGCCTGCCCCTGGATATTCATGGTCATATAAGCTTTGCCCTCAAATATTTTTACTGGCTGCTTGCCCCGGCATTCTCCCTGCACAAACGCATAGACGATGTCCCCTTCATCAGCCGGCTGACCTTCCAGGGTCACAGTCCCATAAGCCACTGTACTCGTCGGATATACTGTTATCTCCCAAAGGGGATATGCGGTTAGAATACTTAACGATATGATCAGCAGGAGAAACAGGCACTTTTCTTTTTTCATTACTCCTTTTCCACCTTCTTTAAATGATTATTATTAAATAACTGGTAATTATCAAAATTTAATTCCAGATCAAGGGTCAGGCTTTCATTGATCTTCTTATCAAGTATCTCCACGTGTAATGTATCTCCCGCTCCCCAGCTCCCAAAACCTGCACACTGTATCTGCAAAAAGATGTCTATGATCGGATATATCAAATTACTGTTCTGCATATCAAGCACTTCCTCAGGTTTATGCTTCAACCAGCAATTGACTTCCAGATTATCTGCCATTGGTAGATTACCCTCCGAATCATGCAACTCTATATAAACAGGATGCGGTATTGCTGATCTGCCGGCAAACAGGAATATCCCTGCTGCAATCAATAACAGTATTAATATTAATTTTCTCATTATTCCTCCATTTGGGTTTTTTATTTTCGTTACTCAAATTCCACTCTACAAGTCAAGCAAAATCAATTATTCCGCCTTTAATCAGCTTTTTTTCCTGATATAATTCCTCCTCTTCCCCATTCTTCTCTCTTTTTTCTCGTTACTTTTCCCTCTTTCCAATATTAAGGTCTCATTATGCCCATGTTATATTTTAATGGAATTTTGGTAGTGCGAGAGACATTTAAAAAGGTGGCAGATAGTTTTAAATTTACAGATACAGGCATCCCCCCTTTTTATATCAGCCAGATATAGATATTGTTATATTACACAGATAATTATGACACCACAAGATGTACGGGCAGACCCATGTGTCTGCCCTCTTTTCCGCAAGGTTTATCGGGGCAATCGCGAAGCAGATGTAGGGGCAGACCCATGTGTCTGCCCTCTTTTCTCCCTGCCAGTGTTGCCTGAA
>CAZAHZ010000300.1:0-4429 GCA_964485055.1 uncultured Candidatus Cloacimonadota bacterium | reverse complement strand
TAGTAAAATCTATCGCATAATTAAAAAAAAGTAGTATATAATGTCCAAACTCCAGGGGCAGACCCATGTGTCTGCCCTTATAATACATTAATCGCAGCTATATACTAAGATAGCTTAGAAACATGCAAAGAGGGCAGACACATAGGTCTGCCCGTACATTTTGTGGTGGCATAACTATCTCTGTAATATAACAATATCTATATCTGGTTGATATAAAACAGGGAGATGCCTGTTATTTACGCAAAGTTTGACTTATGTAGTTAATCATTCTTGATAAGTCTTTAAAACATCAATCCGAAAAAAAACACTTAGATTAAATACTGATTACAGTTCCGTGATTTCCGTGTATTCCGCCTGTCGCTTGTCGAGACGGAATTCATGTAGTCTGATGCCGTAGCTTTCTGAAAGTCATCCATAATTTCAATGACGGATGAAGCGAAGGATGGTGGTTAAATCTCTCTCTTCTTTTTAACTCTTTTGTTAAAATTATAATCCATATATTACCTGGCTAGAACATTATTAATTATAAATTATTGTCTTAAGAAAATCTGCCTCATTATCTGTAAATTTTATGTATGACAAATATCCGTAAATTCTTTTCTCATCCTCTGGAATGCCTGCTCTATCTCCTGCTGACTGTATTTAGGTTTTATTTCACTCACTTTTTTTATAATCAATTCATCATTAAAATCACAATCCTCTTTTTCTTTCATTACAAACAGCGTTGTAGCGTAAAGCTCCAGCTTCCGTGCCGTTTCCTTACCATATTTCCTTATTAAATTATCAATCTCTGTCTTGTATCCATTTAAAAGTCCACTGTTTTCATTAATTTCGGAATTTTTATCTGATTTGTAATACTTTTTCCATTGATACTTTTCTTCCTGGACTGTTTCTTCCTTTAAATAACCGAATCCTCTGAGGAATTCCAAATCCTGCAATACCTCTGAATCATAAGGACCATAAGAATAAAGTCTGAAATTATATCCCACCGGTATCCCTTTACCTTCCTGCATTAAAAACACCAGCTTCATCAATGCCGTCCTGCCCAAACCATCACTATTCTGTCTCTGATTCTCATTTACTAAATATTGCATAAATGATAACTTATCATCAGAAAAAACACCTAACAGGTTCATTATAACTCCTTTTTTAATTCTTCGGAATGATCCTCCTAAATCTCTGAAAAGCCGGATGATTAATGATGTCTCTTTCAAACTCATCTATTGTTATAAATCCATGTATTGGGTCGCGTATCTCATATGTTTTCATGATGTTCCTTCAATTATATCTTGAGCCTTGCAAGTTTTCTTTATATTAGTTTTCATCTAATACGCTCTCCTCCAACCTCTCATATACCTTATCTATCTCCCGTTGTATCTCTATCGTTTTACTCAAGGCTGTTGCCACCCGGCAGTAATGCCTGGGATCTTCCATCACTTTGCCCTTTCTGTCTTTTAAATACTTGTGCAATACCTGATAACCTCCTATCTGATACTCCCACACTTCTAATTCTATTCCTTCAAAATAATGGCTGTCATTGATATATACCCGCTTCTGCAAATACTGAGTTTTCTCTATTTTTTCATTATTCCCTTCTCCCTCATAACGCACCAACGGAGAATCAAGCTCACTGCTCTTTAACAAATGCAAACCCACAAGCCTTTCTCCCAAAACAGCCATCTCTCTGAATATTTCCACTTCCGGCGTAAAAGGTACTCGTGGAAAATCTATATTTAAAAACTCTCTGTATTTCTCCCTGTAAATATTACTGTAAAACACTCCGTAAATATAATGCAATATCTCTTCCGGCTCCGGTATAAAACCATATAACTCCCTTAATTTCTTTATTACTCCTTCTGCGATATTTGCTCTCTTATCCAAATCTAATTGCTCAAATATGTCGTTGGATTCTTTGTCTTTGTAAATATATAATGGAGCAAATTGTATAGTTCCCTTACTACTAAAAAAAGTCCTGTTATCTACCATCAAATTAGTTACAAAAAAGTGAGTATATGGCATATTGCCTGAGAATTGTCTCATGAAGCAAAGTCCAATATTATCTCTTTCTATCATATTCTCCATTATTATTTTAACAGTTCTCCAGACTACAGAATCATCATAAAATATGTATTTGATTTCAAAAGGTCTATATTCTATTTTATATATTTTATTCCTTAATTCTTCAATACTGTAATTCTGCAAATTTTTCCAAGCTTTTCTAATATCCCAGCCTTTTTTTATATTAATATTAAACGACGTATGAAGATGTTCATCATCTCCATCTGAACTCTTGAATTGATAGATTCTATTAAACAAATTATGTTCATCAAAATCCATTACAAAACTATCTCTGGCAGAAGTTATTCCAACTCCGTTCAGTGGAAAAATATCTTTAATGCTATACCATTCCATATAATATTTTATCTTTTCAGTATTTCTTTCAATTAAGAAATAATAAGGTGATGCTGGTGTTAATTCTCTAAAACCAACATTCGAGTAATCATTTTTTTCTAGGTATTCATACTTTACTTTTCTCAAGCCTAAAATATCTCTGTAAGAAATTTTGCATTTTTCATTTTTTCCTGTTTTAATAAATAGTGCAATACTTACTCCTTGCCTGATATCAAAAACATTTTCATCTTTACTGCCATCGGAGCAAGTCTCTTTTTTCAGACTGTTTCCATGTAAATTGATTATGTAGATTTTATTATATGTCTTCATTAAACTCTGTCGCATGCCACGGAAAGTGGGATTATCCAGATAACTGTGATTAGTGATCATACCCACCACTCCTTTACCTGCTTTCTGGATTTTCCATTGAGCAAACCTCAGAAACTTAACATAATCATCCTGTAACCATTTAGGATTTCTTTCACCTAAAGGTTTACCATCTACTTCATAATAACTCAATGCTCCATCAATATTGGTTGTCAAAAGTTTATTAGTCCAGGCATTATTATTTGAAGAAATTCCTGAATACGGCGGATTCCCCATGATCACCAGCACGGGTTTATCGCGTTTCACTTCCATTGCCAGATGGCTTTCCTCTGCCAGAGAACTAAGTCCGGGAATATGCACTTGCTCCCTTTCTTCCATTTCCAGAGTATTGGTCAGATACAGCTTAAATCTTTCATCATCTTTCATCTTGTAGCCCAATTCGTCAAAAATAAATCCCATCTTTAAATGTCCGATAGCATAAGGCGCCATCATCAGTTCAAAGGCATAAAAGTTTTTCAGTATATTGTTTCTGATCAGATTATCTTTGGCAGCTTCACCGTACTTTTTATTTTCCTCCACTGCCAGTTTAATTGCTTCAGCCGGAAAGGTGAGAGTACCTCCTGCCGGATCAAGCACAGTCACACCATCAGAAGCAAATCCATCAGGTTTATCGAATTCATCCTTCAATATTTGATGCAGCGATTTCACGATATATTTCACAACTGGTTCTGGCGTGTAATAAACTCCTCTTTTTCCCCTTATACTGGGATCATAAACTGATAAAAAGGTCTCATAAAAGTGAATAACGGGATCAGTGCCTTTACCTTCCTCATAATACTTTTTCAGTATCTTAGTTACTTTTGTTACTTTAAGAATTTCTGCAATATCATCTATTAGCAGTTTAAGTGAAACAGGCGGGTCTTCCAGGGAGATATATTTAAAAATATCACGTAATATTCCAATGGTACTCGGTATGTATTTATAGGCAAGCTCGCGGTTGAAATCTTCTTTTGCCCGGCTTCTGGCAGCAAATAATCCATAAGTAAGTGTCTGTGAATATAGATCGGCAAACTGCGACTTTTCCAGTCCCGCTATCAGGTATTGCTTAAAAGCTTCATAGAAACCCGTTATAGGTTTATGATTATTTTTCGTGTTTGTCTCTTCTTCTTCCAGTTCGGCTTTTATCACTTCATCCCGCAGGAATCTAGTCCGCTTTGCTAATTCTTCCGCTAAAGCTTTAGCTGTGTTGATCTTTGGCAGTTTAAAGGCAAAAAACTTCTCCAGAAGCAGGAGAAATTCCTTCTCCTTTTCAACTACCGGCATCTCTTTCAATTTATTTAAAATAAAAAATCTGCCAATAGTAACCTTCTCAATCATTGTGCCATGTCTATATAATCTGAACTCAAAGAAATTGGTCAATATCACGTTGGGAAAAGTGGAAATATATCTTTGTAACTGATCACTGGTTTCAATATGATCAAGGTATTCGATTTCTGGTCGTTTTGCTTCAATATAACCGGTTATATGGGCTATGCCGTCCCATATCCTGAAATCTGGGTTACCTGCTTTTGTTCCAGCCGGCAATTCCGTTATATCTGCCTTTATCCCATTAGCTTCTGCATATGCTCTAAGCAGTTCACTAAGTATAATGTAATAGGACTCTTCTCTAACTTCACCCGCTTTGTACTTCTGACATATCTTAAGTAAATAA
>CAZAHZ010000299.1:1777-4430 GCA_964485055.1 uncultured Candidatus Cloacimonadota bacterium | reverse complement strand
AAACCTCCGGTAAGAAAAGAACACGATCAAAGTACTCCATATATTGAATTGTCCCGTTACTTGCCTGAGCAATACCTCGACATTCGTCGCCCACAAAACAACCCAGCATACCGGTGGTAACTTCTACTTCCACATCATCAAGTAAAACGATACCCCAGATTGAACCACTGTATTCGTAATCAGGCGGATTAATTGACCAATCAGGATACTGAACTGCAGAGACTGTAATACTGCCATTTACAAGGTTGTAGAGATAAGTGGAATTATATTTGAATTCACTAAGCACCAGATCACTTGTTCCCGAAACGTCAGCAACAAAAGACAGGTAACACAGCGCTCCTTCTCCAGAGATCGGCGTCACATTCGCATAGGCTACTGAAATGACCCCAGGGGATGATTCATTGGCAATGAAATTGCCCATATTTGGAACTTCGCCAAGAGAATAACTGTCAAAACTAAGCATGGAATTATCAAATGAAAGATCAAACTGGAAAGAAATTGCTCCCATCTCAGTGATCAATTCCGTTGTGCTTATCGGGATTTCAATAGTATTACCAATAGCAGTGCTTCCTGAACCTGTAGTGATAATCACATCTTCAAAAGGATTGTATTCAGTTACATCCACAGTACCATTAACGAGATTGTAGAGGTAGGTAGAATTATATTTAAATTCACTGAGACTCAGCGCACTTGTCCCTTCACCCTCACCTGTAAATGTTAAGGTACAAAGAGTTCCTTCTCCGGAGATAGGCGTCACATTTGCATAAGCTACTGACACAACTCCTGGAGAAGATTCATTGGCTATGAAGTTTCCCATATTTGGTACAGTACCTAAGGCAAAAGTGGTAAATGATAAAAGGGCGGGATCAAAAGCAAGATCAAATTGAAAGGATATTGCCCCCATATCGGTTGTCAGCATTGTAGTGCTGATTGGGATAGTGATAGGATTTCCAATCGTAACACTCCCTGATCCTGCAGTGATAACCACATCCTGAAAAGGATTGTATTCCGTCACCTGAACACTGCCATCTATCAGGTTTCCATTTGCCAGATAAGTAGCATTATACTTAAAATCGTTAAGATCCAATGTTGTATTGCCAATATCTTCAGCATCAAAACTTAAAATTACCAGATCACCAACACCAGAGATTGCTTCAAAATGAGCAAAAGCAACAATAATATGTCCTGGTGTACTTTCATTTGCCAATAGGCTACCACTACCGGCGACTACTTCCCCAGCAGCAAAACCTGTATAGGATACAATTGCCGGATTGAAATCCAGCTCGAACTGAAAGGCTGTGATACTCCAACTTTCCTGCAGTTCAGTAGTGCTGATTGATATTTCAAAATCTTCACCAACATTTACTGCTGCACTCGAACAGGTTATGATCGAGTTTTCGAATTGTCCGAAAAGGAGAGCTGTTATCATAGCCAGGAAGATAATCATTACAACCTTTTTCATAAATAATAACTCCTTTTTACATACTTACTTTTATTTGTACTAATATACATTATATTTATGGCAGGGACGATTAATCGCCCCTGCCCGATATTAGAATTATTTCAACATGAGCATCTTGCTCATATTGCTATATTCACCAATCTGGACCCGGTAGAAATATACACCGCTTCCAGTTGATTGATTATTATTATCAGTCCCGTTCCATTCCAGTCTTTGATAACCGGAATTCATTTCACCATGGAACAGAGATTTAACTAACTGTCCCTTGATATTATAAATTTCTACTGAAACAGGAGTTGCATTATCAGCAACTGACAGCATTATATTTGTTACAGGATTGAAAGGATTGGGATAATTACCTAAAAGTGCATTCACTGCAGGAGCATCTCCAGCTTCCATATCCTGAGGATCAATCTGATATTCTCTGCTGATTCCATTAACTGTGTATATTATCGTCACCTGTCCCTGATCTTTAAGAGCAGTATAAGGTAAACGGATAATTTCACCGTGTAACTTACTTGAACTTGCCAGCGCAACTGCGAAAGCTTCCTGATTTACAGCATTTAAAACATCTGCTAATACCCGAGGAGTTCCTAATTCTATCGTAGTCGGGTCTATTGTTATCAGGGCACTATAGAATTCACCCTTGGCAGCAAAAACAATTTCATTACCTTCCACACTAATTACCAGGCAGGCATCAATCGGAGTACTTCTAACCTGTTCTACCGGGAAAATATCTATAAGGTCAACACTGTATTGCAGGACAAGAGCAGCGTCATAGGCTTCCACACTACCATTTCCATCAACATCACCAGCAATCAACTGCCAGGTCCAGGGCAGAGGTGCTCCAATAGGATCAAGCAATACGGCAAACTGCAACATATTAGCAGCATCGAAGGCATCAACCGACCAATCACCCGTTACGTCTCCATATAGCCATTCCGGACCGGTTACAAAATCCTCAGCAAAACGAGGTAACAATTCAAAGAGATCATAGCTATAATTTACTAAACCGGTGATAGAGGCAAATTCATCTCCTACCAGCGGTTCAACATGATAGATTGCATCATCAGCCTGACATTCTCCACTGCCATCATCAAGATACCATTCACCGTAATTGTTTGCTTCCAGAGTGACCACAACATCCTGAACCTGGATTACTTGTTGTTGGAGAAGTAGTTAGTTTACATC
>CAZAHZ010000299.1:0-1767 GCA_964485055.1 uncultured Candidatus Cloacimonadota bacterium | reverse complement strand
CTTTCCCATTCTTCTTCTGAATTCAACTGGTTTGTTGTGATAACCACAGGTTCCGGTAAATCATTACCACTGCTCAGGATCACAAAATCGGTGATATTATAAATCTCTGTAAGACCGTAATATTCGTCAACCAATCCAGTTATCAGGATATAGTCACCTAAAACTGGCATATTTGCGGGATCATATGCATAAAGACCATTCCAGGCTCCGCCTTCAGGTGTGCTTATCCAGTATTTACTGGTAGCGGTCGCTGTTACAACACCCTGTGTGCTTACGATTTGACCGGCATAAGGAGAAATATCCGTCTCATCTATAGGTGTCTGAATTTCCGGAATTGTGACCATGATCATATTGTTCCAATAAACTTCGGGTATAAGCTGAACAGGATTTGTATCATCAATCGTAAACATACGGTTATCAATACCTTCCCAAACCCATTCAGTAGCACCGTCAGCTAACATTGCAAATTTAAATTCTACATCAAATATTGTACCAGCGGGGAATAGTAAATCAATTGAGTAAGTATCACGCATCGGAACCAGAAGATTTACACCTGCGTCCCAGCTTAAAGGTGCAGCATTACCCTGAATAGATATGCCACCCGCATATTCTAATGGATCAACATATTCCATATTCAAAGTAAAAGTAACTGTGACATCCTGTGTTGTAAACTCAGGAATTTCTTCATCACTGAACCAGCAATCAAAAACATTTTCACCGTCTATCACTATATATGTTCTATTATCTCCACCAGGCAATTCTGCCAGATCCCAGTTCCCGTCTATACGGAACTTGAATTCACAATTATATCCCAGTGGTAGCATGGTGGTCATAGTATAAATTCCATCTTCATCAAGGTCTTCACCAACTAATGCTACTCCACCCCATTCATTGAAGTTAGCTCCAATATCTACAAAGTTTATAGTGGGATCAAAGTTTTGCAGCATGATCTGATAATTCATATTTACATTAAATATTACTTCCAGCTCTGGTGCTTCTCCATGGTAACCCAGATAATCAAAAGTATTGACAGGATAAACTTCCCATTCACCATCTTCAGCGTTCGTTCCGGCAGCAGCAATCCAGTCAGTGTTTCCGGCAATTACATATCCCTTACGAACCAGAGTATGATCTTTGGTGGCATTAGCTACTCCTGCTACTTCCCAGCCATCGCCAGGATCGTTATAAGGATCACCAATGAGGTCTATTAATGCCCAGTTCACACCATCAATGGAATATTCCAACCCTCGTGCATCGTCACCATTATGATGAACAACACTTGGATAACCTAATACTTCATCTGCATTCAACGGATCAAATAGCGCCGGGTCTGTAGAGCTATTCAGCATAACCCACACATCTCCCGCTTCTAATACACTGCCTGCAGGGAATGTGTGCCAGTAAGCCCAATCACCACCATTAACTGCTTGTGCAATCCTGAAATTATCAAGGTTAACTGCATCATCAGTACCATTATAGATTTCGATTGCCTTATTATTTGATGAACCTTCAATATACTCACTGAAAAATACTCCATCTATAACTGGGAACCAGTTATTAAACAGTACAGTAGTCAAAACAGAATCCGCGTCTGGTACAGTTATTGTACGGTTATTTGCTTCATCTTCACCCCAGGCATTACCATTTACGTATTTAAATTCATGATAATCACCTGATAATAAGGGTACTGTTATTTCATAAACCAGATCCTGGTTATCATCAAGCATTTCAGTTGTACCTGGATCCCAATCCTGGAAACTTCCAGTT
>CAZAHZ010000298.1:0-4435 GCA_964485055.1 uncultured Candidatus Cloacimonadota bacterium | reverse complement strand
GTCATCTGCGCCCCACTTGGAAATACCCAGCGGTGCACGTATGACTTAGTTCCAGCAATGAAATTAATTTCGGGGGGATGCGAGCTTGATTTGATCAAGCCTTGACAAAGGTTGGACTTGTGATACACAAGCAGTACACGTCTGCTTAACATCTGGAAGTTTAATAATTTTGGGACAATGTTTTATCAAATAATTATTAAGGCAATAATACCTGTTTTTCTGGATATAAAAGAAGAAATAAATATAATCCTTGACTAAAATATAACTTAATTTGGTATATACAAAGTAAGTTAAGGGGAAACGATCAGTAGAGGGAAAATATGTCCGTTAGAAAGTGGTTACTGATAATTATGTTATTATTTGTCAGGGGAATATCAGGGAAGGTTTTGATCAACGAATTGTACTATGATCATCCGGGAACGGATGATGGACAGGAATGGATAGAATTATATAATTCTGATACAGAAGGAATCAATCTGGCAGGATGGGTGATCGAGAAGGCGGGAGGGGAGTTTGTTCATGTTTATACATTTCCGGAGATAACAATAGCCGGGGACGGATATTTACTGGTGGGAGAGGCAGATGTTGAAGGTGCGGATTTGACAACAGAGCTGGCTTTTCAGAACGGAGGCAGCGAGACCGATGGTGTGCGGATAGTATCAGCGGACAGTTTGTGGACAGATACGGTATTATATGATACTCCGAACAGCAATGAACTTGAGTATGATACCGGAGCTTGCGGGGAGAGTTTTGCACCAGATGTAGCTCCGGGAAATTCTCTGGAGCGAATGCCGGATGGAGAAGATAGTAATAGTGGTTCGGACTGGCAGGAATGCAGCAATCCCAGTCCCGGAAGTGAGAATTTGATCAATCTTGATCTGGAGATAAGTGAAGCAGAAATTTATATGACAGACAGCAGTTACTGCTTATACACAGAGATACATAATTTATCCACAAATAGTGTGGATAACTCAGTAGGGACACTTGATATTTACTTTAATAATGAGCCTTTTGAGAGTTTAATGCTCAGCGGAATAGAGGGAGGCGAGAGTCTGGAATATACACTAGTATTATCAGAGATTACTTTTGGTTACCAACAGGTTAAAATAAATCTTAACTCCATATATGACAGCAATATAGAGAATAATATCTCCGGTTGTTCCCTTTTAAATGGGTTAAGTGCTATTTGCTTTAATGAGTTAATGATAAAACCTTCCGCAGGCAATGAGGAGTGGTTGGAATTTATGGTGGATAATGCTGTGGATAACCTTGTGGATAACTTATCAATCACTGATGCAGCGGGCAATGAAGGCACTTTTGGAACTTCGGGACTTTTAAGTGGTTACCGTGTGATCTGTGCTGAGCCGGAGGCATTGATAGCGAACTATGAATTATCAGAAGAGCAGGTCATAGAAATAGATCAATTACCAGTTATGAATAATGGGGGCGATACACTTTATCTGCTTGATGAATGGGGAACAATCCTGGATAGTGTTGAATATGGAGAAACAGCGGGTAGTGAAGCGGGAATAAGCTGGGAGCGGATCATTCCGTGGAACATTAATAGTGAATGGGGCTTATGTCAGTCAGAGACAGGACAGACGGCAGGGTCAGCCAACAGTATAATGTGCGGGATGATAGACCTGGCATTGGAATTCAAAGGACTGAGAGAAGAGAATGGATATCTTGAGCATGAGCTGAGCATAATAAATCAGGGAATTGAGTTGCCAGAGGAATGTTATCTGAAGACAAGCTGGGAGAATCTGTCTGGTGATGACACAGGAAGTACTACCGAATATTTTTGTATAACTGCTGACAGTCTTGATGTGATGCTATCCACAGAAGAACCGGAATACGGCTATTATAAATATAACTATGAACTTCAGGCAGAGGGGGATTATAACCTTTCCAACAATATAGCTGAAACAAGTTTTAATCAGGGATGTCTTGCCTGGGTGATCAACGAAATCATGTATCATCCTGCCACGGACGAGCCGGAATGGCTGGAATTGAAGCGTAACACAGGTTCAGTAGGGGAAGAATCACTAAAAGTAATAGTTGACGATGACAGTTGTGAGATAACAGTAACAGGCGAATACGTGTTAATCACCGGATCAGCCTCAGATGTAGAACAAATGCAGGATTTATATGGCAATGATCTTGAGATATATGAGGGATTAGCGAGATTGACGGATGATGGCAGCGAAATAGGATTAAAAGATACTGCTGGTAATGAATTCGAGCACTTTTATTATGACCCGGTCTGGAATCAGGAAATCCAGGGAGTCTCAATAGAACGCGTGAACCCGCTGTTACCGGCGAATTCGAATAATTGGGGGCGTAGTGTGTCCGGTTGTACACCAGGGAGGGCAAACAGTATTTATACGGAACTTCCCACGGCAACGAACAAGCTGTCAATTTCTCCGGGGATTTTTAATCCTCATCAGGGAGAACATACAGTTATCACTTATCAAAGTCGAGAGAATCTAAATCTGGTAAAAATAGAGATTTATGACCTGAAGGGGAGATTGATCCGTAAAGTAGCAGATCAGAAATATCAAGGAGCAGAAGGATATTATTTCTGGGATGGTAGAAATGAGAACGGAAACATCGTTAAAATTGGAATATATATAATATTATTTGAGAGTTCGATGTCAGGGAACATAAGCGTAGAAAAGGAAACCGTTGTAGTAAAACGATAGGAGCAAAAATGTATGGGCAAACAGTATCTTATGCCATTCAAGGTATAGAAGCAAGTCAGGTGATAGTGGAAGCAGATATCAAGGGCGGGACAAATAAATTCAGTATTGTTGGCTTACCGTCTAATTCTATAAAGGAAAGTAAAGACCGAGTCTGGGCAGCAATCAAGAATTCTGGCTTCCGTTTTGGGTCACATAATTATACGGTAAATCTGGCGCCGGCTGATGTTAAAAAGGAAGGCGTGGCACTTGATTTGCCTATTGCAGTTTCCCTGTTGCTGGCAGAGCATCAAGTGCGGATAAAGCGGAAAGGGGTCTATGCCCTGATTGGTGAATTATCATTGGATGGGGATTTGCGGGGCGTGCGGGGAATATTATCCATAGCCACAGCCTGCAAACGTGATAAAGTTGATGGGATCATTGTACCCTTGGAGAATGCCAAGGAAGCAGCAATAATCGAGGGACTGGCGGTTTATCCGGGTACACATTTACGGGAAGTGTCGGAATTTCTGGAGGGCAAGATCGAGATAGAACCTTTTCAGATAGACCGGGAGGGAATCTTTGCCGACCCGGGTGAGTATCCGATAGATATGTATGATGTGAAGGGTCAATATCATGTAAAACGGGCTTTGGAAGTAGCAGCTTCTGGGGGACATAATATCTTGATGATAGGACCTCCGGGATCGGGTAAGACGATGCTGGCTCGCTGTTTTCCGACAATATTGCCGGATTTGACATTGGAAGAGGCGCTAGAAACCACTAAAATTCATTCCGTAAACGGCTTGATAGACAGCAAGACAGGAATACTCAAGCAAAGACCATTCCGGTCTCCACATCATACGATCAGTGATATTGCCCTGATCGGAGGTGGAAGTTACCCCAAACCGGGCGAAGTGTCACTGGCACATAATGGCGTGCTTTTTCTGGATGAATTGCCGGAATTCAAGAAATCAGTTCTGGAAGTGTTGCGTCAACCTCTGGAAGACGAAGTGGTAACGATAGCAAGGGCATCACAAAGTCTGGAATTTCCAGCTAAATTCATGCTGGTGGCATCCATGAACCCATGTCCCTGCGGGTATTATGGCAGTTTTATTGAGGGGCATAGCTGCAGTTGTACTATTGCCAATATTCAGCGTTACCGGGCACGGATATCAGGACCGCTTCTTGACCGGATAGATATTCATGTGGAAGTGCCAGCCGTACGTTATCACGATCTGAATAATCTGCCGGACGGCGAGAGATCAGAAGAGATCAAAAAGCGGGTTAACAGATCAAGAAACAGCCAGTTATTAAGATTTAAAGCAGAGAATATCTACAGCAACTCCCAGATGAATCCAAAACAGATCAGAAAATACTGCCAGCTTGATGAAGACTGTAAATCATTATTGAAAAAAGCTATGGAACGCATGGGCTTATCTGCGAGAGCCTTTGACAGGATCAAGAAAGTGGCGAGGACTATTGCTGATCTGGAAGACGTACAGCACATCAAGGCTTCCCATATCTCCGAAGCAATTCAATATAGAAGTCTGGATCGCAAATTCTGGGAGAATTGAGTCCACTCAAAAACCTTAAAATATAATATTTCAACAACGAATAGCCTTCAAGGCTAAATAGTCTAAACGCAAAGGACGCAGAGAAAGTGAGACGTGAGACGTGAGACGTGAGTTGTTAATTGTTAGTAGTTAGTGGTTAATGGTTAATAGTGAGAAGTGAATAGTGAACAGTGAAGGGGAGAA
>CAZAHZ010000297.1:0-4442 GCA_964485055.1 uncultured Candidatus Cloacimonadota bacterium | reverse complement strand
GGTGGTACACTTTTCAACCGAAATAATGGTACACTTTTCGAGTACTATGGACATCAACCAATTGAAAAAGCTAAACAAGGCGCTTATGTGGCAAAATCCATTTCATCCTTACACAAATTCAGATTGGCTTCTGGAGAATTATTTGGTATAATAATTAATGATGATCATACTATCAAATCCGACCTCTACATTAAATTACTTAATGAAATTATCAACTCAGATGAGCCATATCTTTTAAAAAACTTTATTTTAACAGTTGGAGTTGTTAGCAATCATGGAAATTGGTTTTCGGCAGAAGATCATAATAAAGAACTGAAAGTGCTGGCACAATCATACGATTGGTTAATATTTCTAACTGATCAAGGGATTACATCATTTCTGAACGATGTAATTTTAAATCAAGTTAATGAGTATAAAGCAATTAATAATGCTTTTCTTACAAGTTATAAGTCTGATAATAAGCATACTCAATTTACTAAAGTGAAAATGAATTCCGAATCTGATGATCAACTGATTGAATATTTTAAATCAAATAAATCAAAAATACGCAATTGGTTCAATATAATATCACCTCAGGGGAAAAGCATTACGGAATTGAGACAAGAACTTAAAATTTTGCAAAATAAAAAATGGAGAAAAATTCTAAAGTGACAGCAGGAAGAAATATTAATTCACAAAGTCAAGAATGGGGCACTCCACAAAAATATGTTAAGGCAATCAAGCAGGTATTTGGCGATAAAATAGATTTAGACCCTTGTTCAAACAACTATTCTGTTGTAAACGCCATAGTTGAATATAAATTGCCAGAGAAGGACGGATTAAGGGAGACTTGGAATTATCCAACCATTTTTGTAAATCCACCTTATGGATTAGATAGGAATAGAGGCACTTCAATAAAAAACTGGTTAGCCAGATGTGCCGAAGCGCATGAGATTTTTCGCTCTGAAGTTATTGCTCTTGTTCCGGTAGCGCCTAATACAAGTCACTGGAAAAAATGCGTGTTTGGAAGAGCTTCGGCTATTTGCTTTCTATATGATACCAGATTGAAGTTCTTGGAGAATGGTGAAAATGGTGGTAAAGGTGCTCCCATGGCTTGTGCCATAATTTACTGGGGTGAAAGGTATTCAAATTTTTACAATGTTTTTATTAATTATGGAGCAGTTGTAGATATTAGACCCTTACTAAAAGAGAAAATCGAGTCTGCAAGATATACTAATCAATTATCTATTTTAAATGAATTAATATAAAGCTCTTATCTTATAACAGTCATTTTCTTTGCCTGGTTTTTATACCCCGGAACTTTTAGGCGATATAGATATATTCCACTGGCAACGATATTCCCTTTTTTATCAATTCCATTCCAGCGCCAGCGATGCTCTCCAGCATAAAGTGTATCTTTAAAAACCTGAGAGAAAATTTTTCTTCCTCTGGGACTGTAAATATCAACTTTAACTTTTTCAGCATGTTCAGGCAGATAAAAGAGTATTTCAGTACTATTATTTCGATTATTCCCTACCTGGAAAGGATTAGGAAAATTCCCGATCAACCGGGGAGAAGGCAATAGATTGATCTCATCAATGGATGTTTCGTTCACATGAATATAGTTGTAACGGATAATTTCGTCGCTGTTTGCATTATTGCTAACTAATAACCGCACACTATAAGTACCCACAGTGGTGTAAATCCAAGTTGGTGTTTCCAGACCTGCTGCATCATAGATTCCATCATTATTAAAATCCCAATAAATATTATTGGTATAATGAGATGTCTGATTAGAGAAAACAACCGTAAGTGGGTATCCACCTATATAAATATTTGCCTCAAAATCAGCATTAATTTGATCAGAAATACAGCAATCCAGGTCTTCAAGCAGCATCATTCCCTGATTCACCCAATATTCACTATGGATCACAACATCATCAATAGAAGCATATCCAGCTCGCCACTCTTCCAGAAATGAATATGTTTCAGCAACCATTCCAGCATCAAAGGGAAGAATTTGATCAAAAACCCGCGTAGAGTCAGATTGAAGCAAATTAAAGCTATCTATATAATAGGAGTTTTCAGGAAAATTATAAAGCAGGTTTTTTATTTCGTTTGCCCGAGTAGTAAGTTGCATCCCAGTCAATGAAGTTGCCTGGTGTGGTGGCATTCCAATAGGAAAGTATGGCAGAAAAACACTGGTTGCGGGATTGCCTAATAACGCATACATGGCAGTTGACTGGACTGGCTCATTAGGTAAAACACCTTCAAATATTGCAGTTGATGCTGCTATTCCCCGGCAGATACTGTCATTAGTCTTGATATATCCCCAGGGTCGGTCTAAATTCCAGCGATCATAAAAGGGAACCGTGACCGGCTCACTGTTTTCATCGGAAAAATCACGAAAATGTTCCTGCAAAAGATTGCTCGTTTTTAACCTGTTTTCATTGACCAGATTTGAGATTATCTGCTGTGATCTGTTATAGCGTTCAATGCCATTAGACCCACCGCTGATAAGTGAAAAATTAGTGCGGATAATATAACCTTCAGACGATTCCATAGTATCATATTTTTCCACTTCAGTCCAGGATATCTCATACATGGCAGCAGCTCCGGTGGAATCAATTACGCCAAAATTGCCGGAAAGCACCTGTTCGGAAATATTAAGGGTATCCAGTATAGAGTCCATTTCTGAAATCGTGGCACAATTGCCCAGTAAATGAAAGATAAGTGAACCATTATTAAAAATCGGACGGTCATCAATTTCTCTTTCCACGTAAGAATTAGCTATGCAGAATCCCTTCTCGTTCACGCCCATCCAGGCTAAACTATCTCGCAGATCACGAACATAAAGAAAGCCATATTCGCTCTCTTCATTCCAATCCAGATAGTTTTGAGGATAACTGGCAATATCGCGAGTCTTCCATAGCAATGCTCTTCCAGAGGCAGTTACATCGCCTGAGGCAACTCCGATTGTGCACGCAATCAACCAGGTTCCGGTTGATAATAAAGCAAAAAGCGCAGAAATTACACGTGTTAAATTTGCCAGAGGTTCAATCCTGTTTCTTCATCGAAAAATCTTTCAATTTGTCCTTCATAGATTTCAATGATGATTTCAGCCGTAGCAATGATCCTGCCGGAATAGAGATGCCCGCCAATCACTTGCATGTTTTCATCACCTAAAGTAATATGAAGGTGAAAATAAGGTTCACTATTCATTTCACTGATATTGCCAATAAGGCTCGTTACTTCAAATTTCCCATTGAAAGTTTTCTTTATATAACCATTTCGATCTGCATTATAAATTCCAAGATACACCTGATCACAAGCACCTATACCACTGATCTTTGCCAACTTAATACCATATTTCTTAACAACTATTTCTAATTGGGATATGATCTCTTCGCCACGCTCCAATCTGACAAATACAACATTTTTTACCTGTTTACTTTTCAATGTAACCTCCTAAGTACCTTAAAATTACCTGTTAGGATAATGTCAAATTAATTTATATCTGGCAATCCGGTTTGTATAATCTATAAAGCTGATCTATCTAGCACTATTATGATAGCCCGAAATGTGCTTTGTTTGAATGCTGTCCCTTCTCTGCAGTTCTTCCGATCATCAATTAATAATTACCGCAACTCTTAGACTACCCCAGCTAGTGGCACTTAAACAATGATAAAAAATGGGGAGACGGGAGTAAATGGGAGATAAAAAATTAGACTTTCATTTCAAAATAGGCTGTAAGTTAAAAAGTCTTTGACATAAATAAAGAAAGTGATTTATTAGTAAAAATAAAAAAAATAAAGGAGAAATTTATGGCGAGAATGACAGTAGATCCCAATTACTGTAAAGGATGTGGGCTATGTATTGCAGCGTGTCCCAAAAAGATCATCCGCTTTTCGGAGAATATCAACAAAAAAGGCTATCATTATGCGGAATGTTTTGACCAGGAAGCCTGTATAGCCTGCATGATGTGTTACACCACCTGTCCCGATGTAGCAATAACAATAGAGAAATAACGGAGGAGAAATGTCAGAAAAAGTGTTAATGAAAGGCAATGAAGCAGTAGCAGAAGCAGCAATCAGAGCAGGATGCCGTTTATATTTTGCCTACCCGATCACCCCTCAGAGTGAATTAATAGAATACATGGCACGCATGATGGCTAAAGCTGGAGGAACATTCGTGCAGGCAGAAAGCGAAATTGCGGCTATAAATATGGTATATGGAGCTGCAGGATGCGGTAAACGTGCAATGACATCATCCTCTTCTCCGGGAATAGCTCTCAAGCAGGAAGGAATATCCTATCTTTCAGGAGCAAATTTACCGGCGGACATCTTCGCGAAATACCACCGGCTAAAGGGCAATGAGGTGCTGATGGTAAGCGGCTCCGACCAGCACGGTACGCCGATAACGATTAGAGCCGAGCAGGAAGGCAAGACCCCCGCGGAGATAGC
>CAZAHZ010000296.1:0-4442 GCA_964485055.1 uncultured Candidatus Cloacimonadota bacterium | reverse complement strand
TTAAATAAATTGATCAGTCTTCATTTTATTACGCCCTGACAAGAAATTGAAAATGGATCTTCACTTCGTTCAGCGTGATTGGTGATTCGTGATTTGTGACTGGACAATTAAGATGAAATTGGGAAAATGCGAATGTGAGAAAGTGAGAACCTTCGAACTCACGCAAAGTCTGAGTGGACTGGCTCGCATTGCCGGACTGGCAACAGCGGAAACACAACGAGGAGAAGCCTATTCCACAGTCTGGGATTGCCGGAATGAGAATGGGAGAACAGTATCTACAGGAATTTATTTTTATGTTTTATCCCTTGATGATCAGGTGATAGGGGCAAATAAAATGCTGATATTGAAGTGACATATGGAGTGCATTAAGAATGTTAATGCATGCGGAGTCAGCCACAGAAATTATTAGTGATTATAGGAAAAAAGATTTTTCACCACAGAGCTCACAGAGGACACAGAGAAAGAGAAGAAGTGGATCAATTAACCGGGTGGACGACTGAATGACGGAAGGACGGCAGGGCTCAAAAGAAGGAATGAAGACAATGAGAGTTTTAGCATTTTTCATCATGGTATTATGCATTCCAATAATGCTGTAAATAATTGTAAAATAAATAATTAGATGCTGATTATACTCCCGCTCTCCTCACTGTGGACTCAGAGTGGCTTCCCTGTGGGTTACAGGCATATTAAACATGATTTCTATATTATTTTACTCTTCAACTGATTTTTATGTTTTAATAAACGTTTACTTTAACCTAACCTGAGCGATACTCTTTCGCTAATATCATTAATCTCTCTGGCATCTTGAAGTTGTGAAAGATTTTGAAATACCATACAGGTGTGCCTGCAATCTTTCACAACTCAATCTGCTAAGAGATATTAGCAATCTTAAGCAAAACAGAATCGCTCAAATTAGGTTTAAATATAAATAAAAAATTATATGCCTGCAATTGAAATTTATCTGCCTTGCCTGATTGAGTTATTTATAAAAACTTGTGCCGTGAAAATACTCTGCTGTAAATCTTGACTAAAGACGGCATGCATTCAGAAATAGAAAAAAGAAGTAAAGGAAAATTAAATGCAGCCAAAGCACTTGATAATGGGCACAGCGGGACATGTAGATCATGGCAAGACGTCATTGATCAGAGCCATGACCGGTTTTGATTGTGATACGCACCTGCAGGAAAAACAGCGAGGGATTACTATTAATCTGGGTTTTACAAATTTGAAACTTCCTTCGGGGAATTCGGTAGGTATTGTTGATGTGCCGGGTCATGCTGATTTTATTAATACCATGGTTTCAGGGGCGTGTGGAATAGATTTTGTCCTGCTGATCATTGCTGCAGATGAGGGAATTATGCCTCAAACCCGTGAGCATCTTCAGATCATGGAATTGCTGGGAATAAAAAACGGCATCATTGTCTTAAATAAAACCGATCTGGTAGATGAAGAGCTGCTGGAATTAGCTGAAGAGGAGATAAATGATTTTGTCCAGGGCACTTTTTTAACCTCAGCACCAGTTATAAATGTCTCGAGCCTAACGAATAAGGGAATTAGTGATTTGATCAGCAAAATAGACCAGTTTGTTGGTCAAATCCCCAGCCGGTCAACGGGTGGATTTTTCCGCATGTATATTGATCGGATATTCACGGTGGAAGGCTTTGGTGCTATTGTCAATGGCTCTGTGCTTTCAGGAAAAATCTTTAGTAATACTCCATTATATATTTTACCAGGCGAAAGACAGGTCAGGATCAGACGAATAGAACGTCATGGTGCAGAAACGGACAGCGTTCAGGCTGGAGACCGCGCTGCTTTGAATCTGGTTGGCTTCAAGCAGAAAGAATTTAGTAGGGGACAATTGTTAGCCGAAAATAAGATCAAGCCTACGAGTTTGATAGATGTCAAGATCAGGTTATTCCCCGGTGACAGAAAGCTGGGTATCTGGAATCAGCTTCTTTTTCTGATGGGTACCGTGAAGCAGATGGTTCGCCTGCATTTACTTGATCAGGACGAATTATCGGGAGGCGAGGAAGGATTAGCTCAAATCTATTTACCCAGACCGATCATGCCAATCATGGGTGATAAATTCATTTTGCGGATATCATCCGGTGACCGTACTCTGGGTGGTGGAGAAGTGATTGATCCCTATCCTCTGCATCATCGCCGCAGGCGTGAGCAGCAGATAGATATAGTAAAGAAACTATCAAGTGGTGATCTGGCAGAAATTATTGCAGCCGAAGTACGAAAAAGCGTTATGCCAATATCACTTACGCAGATTGCTCTAATGCTGAATCAGAAAGTTGATGCTCTCACGGATAGTGTATATCATAAACTGGCAGGCGATATTTCCTTTTACCAGAGCGAAAAGCAGATTATATTACTAATGAAGAAGCAGAAAACTGCACTTAAAAACAAAGTATTAAATAGTATCCGCCAGTTTCATCAGCAAAATCCCCTGGGAAATGAAGGTCGCAGTATGCAGGAATTGCTGGGGATATTTGGAGAAGAACGCAACGATATTTCTCGTGAAACTCTCGCACTTTTACTGGAAGAAATGGAAACTGATTTCCAGATACGAAAAGCCGGGAAAACTTGGGCGCTTTATGATCATAGCGTTCAGTTAGATGGCGAATTCAACCGCAAAATTCAGGCTGTCCTGAAATATTTGTTCGATTGCGGATATAACGTCCCGCTGATGACTGGGATCACTGAAGCAGCAAAAGATTATGGGATCTCGGAAAAAGAACTGAAGCTTATTCTTCAGCAATTAGCTCGCCAGGAAGAGATCATTAATTATCAGAATTGTTATCTGCACATTCAGATAGTAAATCAGGCAAAAGCCAGATTGATAAATTTCCTCAAGCAGCATGAAGAAGGTATATCTCTGGCAGAATACCGTGATATGCTGAATACTAACCGTAAAATGGCATCTCTGCTTCTGGAATACTTTGATAAAAAACTGATCACCGTACGCCATGATAATGTCCGCCATTTCACTCCGCAATACAAAAAATATCTTCAGGGATAAATATAATGAGGTATTAAATGGAAGATAAGAAAGATATCAGAATAAAAGAATTTAAGAATAGAAAAGCTTCGCATAATTATTTTTTTGTGCAGGAAATAGAAGCGGGGATCGTTCTGCTGGGTACGGAGATCAAATCTCTGCGGGAAGGAAAGCTTAGTTTTAAAGATTGTTTTGCCGGGATAGAAGACGGTGAAGTGTGGCTCTATAATCTTCATATCAGCCCCTATTCCCATGGAGGCTATAGCAATCATGACCCGGAACGACCGCGGAAATTACTATTGAACCGGCGAGAGATCAATCGCTTACAGACGAAAGTTGAAGAACTTGGTATGACTCTGATACCCAAAGACCTGTATATAAACGGTTTGGGCAAGGTAAAGCTGACTTTGTGCCTGGCAAAAGGAAAACACCTCTACGATAAACGTGAAGTGATGAAGGAAAAGACCGCAAAAAGAGAAAGTGAACGCATCATGAAAAATCTGAGGATATAAGAACTAATATTTCCGAGTTGTATATAACTCATTGAATAAGATTATCTTATACCTAACTTGAGCGATTCTCTTTCGTGTTTTATCTACTTCGATGATCTTAAGCATCAACCGGTAATTGAAAGGTGTTAATAGTTAGTGATTAGCCAGGGAGTTCAGATTTAAGCATAATATCCATAAAACCTGCATTCCCGATAACTATAACGGTGAAAATAAAGATGATTGACCTGCCTTTGAAGAAAGTATTCACTTTAAAATTAAAATAAGGAGTATATATATTGCAAAATATCGAAAAAGAGTGACAGACACAGGTTAAAGCTATATGAATTAGATAATTAGGCTGTCACTTTTTTGTCACACTTTATATGATAAGTGTATTGTATTATTTAATAGAGGTTTATGTGATGGGGAATGGACTGAAAATGTAAAATAGGAGACGAGAGACGGGAGACGGGAAGGGGATTACAGATTTAAAAAAAATTGTATCGGGAAAGAATCATTTTTTGACTGATTTTTTCGAAAAAGACTTTTGTCCAGATAAGCTCGAGGGATTAGATAAATGAATAAAAGAGAAAGTTACGCAAAATGATATTTATCAATTTAACATATAGTTACGTCATCATGCTGATTTTGATTGATTACTCTAACCTAACTCGGATTAACCGAAACCAAATAGGAAGATTATCAACCGCGAAAACCGCGAAAGTACGCGAAAAGAAGAGAATATGTATTCTATTATTGATCCAGGTAGAGCTTTGAAAAGAGAAAAAGCTGTTTTTTATTTTACCTATGTAAGCTGTTAATTCCAAATGTTTTACAAGCATGAAAATAATCTTTTACCAAAAAATGTCAGAATATTAGCAGTAAGTGACTAACTCGGATGAACCGAAACCCAAAAAGAGAAGAATTTCAACCACGGAAAACGC
>CAZAHZ010000295.1:0-4444 GCA_964485055.1 uncultured Candidatus Cloacimonadota bacterium | reverse complement strand
CTCCAACTTCCGAGTAAGTATAATATGGATTTTGTAGATATGAATCTATAGTTCCGTCATTATCAAAATCCCATTCCCAGGAAACAATATCTCTTGAATTATCGTTCTTTACAATTTTTAAATTGTTTGATTTTTTAGATTCTCTAAGTAATGTCTGTAGTCCTCCTGTTGATAAATCTGTGAACTGAACATCAAGAGGAGCTAATCCAAGAAGTGGGACTGCTTCAAAATCAGCATCTATTGGTTCCAAAACTGTAATATAATCTACTTTTGTTTCAGAATCAGTATATGAACCATCACCAACTGTTAATGTTACTGTATATAAACCAACTTCTGTGTAAGTCCATTGAGGATTCTGTTCATATGAATCTATAGTTCCATCATTATTAAAATCCCAAAACCATTCAATAATTGGATTTCCTGATAAACCCATTATAGATAGGTCTGAAAAATCTATAATTAAAGGATATATACCATTAGTTATATTTGCAGTAAAATCTGCCGATGGATGATTTTGATCATAAAAAAATGCTCCCATATCCGCAACTGTTCCGTCGGGGTCTAATGTTGAACTTGGGTCTCCGGCATCTACGCAAGGTGAATCTTCTATTAAATGATAATCTCCATTTGCCGGGTCTACAAATAGGGGATCAAATTGAATATTGCAATATACATCACAACTATCTCCATTTGCATTGGTCGTTACATTTACTCCAATTGAATCATTTACTCCATAAAAGTTACCATATTCATTATTCCAAAAATTAGAATAGGTTATTGTTGGATTTCCAGAATAAACATAAATACCATAATTGCCATTATTATCTGATACAATTGTATTAACTATACTCGGTGATGAAGAATAGCATATAATCCCACCACCATCATAATTAGCACTATTACCGGTTATAGTTACATTCTCTAAACTCGGTGATGAAGAAGAGCAGTAAATACCACCACCTTTATTAGCACTATTCCCTGTTATAGTTACATTCTCCAAACTCATGGAAGAACCGCCGCAGTGAATACCACCACCAATTCCACAACTATTATCTGTTATGGTTACATTCTCCAAACTCATGGAAGAACCGCTGCAGTTTATTCCACCGCCATCACTAACATTGCTACCACTATTTCCTGTTATAGTAACATTCTTTAAATTCATGGAAGAATTAGGCCCGCAGGAAATCCCACCACCGCCACTACTACTACTATTATCTGTTATAGTTACATTCTCCAAACTCAGGGAAGAACCGTAGCAGCTAATTCCACCGCCACCAGAAGCACTATTATCTGTTATAGTTACATTCTCTAAACTCGGGGATGAAGAATAGCAGTGAATTCCACCGCCTTCAGAAGCAGAAAAACCATTTGTAATTGTAATATCCTTTATTAGAGCTTCTATAACATAACGAAATTCAATAACCCTTGATGCCTCGTTCGCATCCAATATTGACTCACCTTCTCCACTTCCTGATAAATTAACATAACTACTCCACTTGAGGGGAAATGTCTCTCCATTTGTAGAATCACTATAAACTCCTGAAGCCAGATGAATAGTATTATTATTTAAACTGTCTGAATAAATACGGGATAACGCATACTTGATTGTTCTGAAAGGCTCACCAGGATAAATTCCACTATTTGAATCATCTCCATCTACTGCCACATAAACATCAGAATTTATTAAACTATCTTGTATACTATGTAGAATATCAAAATTTAAACTATCAATAGGTGATGCATAATAGTCGGTTGGTGTAATTACACTAAATGTGTCTAAAATAACATTTATTATACCACAATTCCATGCAATAATATCTGTTCCAGCACCTCTATTACTTGTAATATAGTTTGAATAAATATTGCATCTGTTTTCACCACTAAAAATCGGATAGGAATTATTATAGCAGCAAATCCCACCACCACCATAATCAGCCGAATTGCCCGAAATCGTTATATTCTCCAAAATCGGGCTGGACTCAAAGCAATAAATCCCACCACCATTACCAGCACTATTATTTGTTATGATTACATTTCCTAAAGTCGGGGATGAATAATAGCAGTAAATCCCACCACCGCTACTACTACTATTTCCTGTTATCGTAACATTCTCTAAACTCGCTGAGGAAGAATTATTGCTGTAGTAAATACCACCACCCAGTCCAGCACTATTATCTGTTATGGTTACATTCTCCAAACTCAGGGATGATGAACCGGAGTAGTAAATACCACCACCATCAAAAGCAGAATTACTTATTATAGTTACATTCTCCAAACTCGGGGATGAACTGATACAGTAAATACCTCCACCATGATGAGCACTATTATCTGTTATGGTTACATTCTCCAAACTCGGTGATGAATCCCAATAACATAACATCCCACCACCTCTTTTATAAGCACTATTACCTGATATGATTACATTATCCAAACTCGGTGATGAATTAGAGCAGTAAATCCCACCACCACCGTTATAAGATCCTGTTCCTAAAGCAGTATTATTTGTAATCGTTACATTCTCTAAACTCGGGGAGGAATAGTAACAATAAATACCACCACCATCATCAGCACTATTATTGCCTGTTATAATTACATTTCCTAAAGTCGGGGAGGAACAGTAGCAATAAATTCCACCACCATCTTCTGCATAACCATTGGTTATTATAAAACCACATAAAACTGCAGTGGAATCTTCATTGGAATTAAAGGTTACAACATGAGAAACACTATCGCCATTGATAATTGTCTGTGTAATATAAAAAGTATCTTGTGTGGTGAAAAATAAAGAAGCAACTGTAATATTCTTTCCATTAAAATTGATATTCTCATAATATCTTCCTGTATCTACAAGGACAGTATCTCCATCCCAGGCATAATCAATTGCTGTTTGAATAGAACTAAATTGAGCAGGAACATTTAATATTGTTGTATGTTCCATCAAAGTAATATCAGGTATCGTTGTATTGGAATATAAAGTTTGTTCTGTTAGCCATTCATTGAAATAATCATCTTTTGAATAAGTAATATCATAAATTCCAGTTTCAATATCAGCAGTATAATAACCGCTTGCATCTGTATAAACAGTGTAAGTTAAACTACTTGGAGCAGTTCTTTCTAAAAAAATTTCGATTCCAGAATGGTCTGTCTGGTTTTCTAAATAAGCGTTTCCATCAACTGTTATAGTTGCCCATAGTGCTTGTGTGCCTAATATTATTAAGCCAATAATTATAATAATCTTTTTCATTTGACCCACCTTTCATATGTTTTTTACATGCGAATTATTTTTTTCCATAAATTTAAATCCATACAAACAATTAATAGAACTCCAGCAGTAAACACAACTAAAAAACAAGTTGAATTTGTTAGAGTTTAAGTTTATCTGTCAAATTTTTTCATTGTAGATTCTTATATTATATTATTTCCTCTATATATCTGCCTGGATCTTCATACCTGCGTATATTTTTTGGCCTTCTTTTGTGCCAGTGTTGTCTTTCATATTATTGATCATCCCAACTTCCGGGACAAGGAATACATTTTTACAAATACTCATTTTCCTTTGTATAAAAGCACTCATCGCAGTATCTTTATCAGACCAGAGTGAATTACAGGTCTGTATATAGCTAACACCCGCATTGAATAGCTTACATCCGACAACCAGTAATCCACCAAAGGTTTTCGTGTTTTCAAAGCTTGTATTTAATGAATCATACACAATTGAGGACGGAGTAATTGTGCAGATACCGTAGTTGCCGATGTTCACACCATAACCAAACTGTGCAAGTAAATTTATCATACCGAGATCGTATTTACCTGTTAGCGTGACTGCATAGGATAGGATCATTTTATCAAGCTGGTCGGTATTGAAATTTTTATTGTATTTATTGATGTTGACACCAGCTGATGTGGAGAAATACAATACTTTGCCAGTATATTCATAGCTTAAATTTACTTTTGGAGAGAGAGATTTCAGTCCACCCAAGCCGGTTACATCCACTACTTTAGGAACAATGAACATTGCATGGAATCTGTTCTTTAAGCTGAATTTCACCATTGGCTGACGTCCATCATAGAATAATCCGTAATTAATAAAATTCAGATCATCGCCATAAACCTGCTCGCCATAGGGTTTGAAACCGGAATAATCCTGCCCGATAGTTATTGATTTATTACCCTTTGTTATCTTACCATAAAGCAGCCGCAGTCCAACTTTAGATGGTGTAACAGCAAACTCGACTCTGCCGTCAATACCTTTCATAGATATCTTAGCTCCAAACCGACTGTTTGTCTGCATGGCATAATTAAGAGCAAGGTTACTTGCATATAAAGAGTCTTGCTTCATATTCCAATTTTTGTTGGTACTTTCATACCACAGTCCAAGACGTGCTGAGCCGTAAAACGTTGCATCTGCTTGAAGAAACGCAACTGCACCCAGCATAATGAC
>CAZAHZ010000294.1:0-4448 GCA_964485055.1 uncultured Candidatus Cloacimonadota bacterium | reverse complement strand
ACAAATTATGAGGTAGATCCTGACTTTGTGTCACCGGCAGAGGGCAATTATCAATTAAACGAAGGATCGTGGGCAATAGACCGTGGGACGCTGGATTTACCCGAAGGTGTGGAATTGCCGGAATTTGATGCATCAGGCAGAGTGCGGATATATGGTGATCAAATTGATATTGGAGCCTATGAATGGAATCCCTGGGGCACATCGGCAACGGAAGATGAATTGACAGGCATTGACTCTGATCTGATCTTATATCCCAATCCGGCGTATATAAGTGAGATGAGAGGAACCGAGCTTAATATCTGGTGGAAGAATTCAGATCGAGCGGAGATAAAAAGTGCGGAACTGGGTATTTATAATCTAAGTGGACAAAAAGTTTACGGTAGCCCGATAGATGTTGCCGGCGTTCAAAGCGGCGTGACAACGACCTGGGATTTCTGTAATAAATATGGAACGGAAGTGGCATCAGCTATGTATATCGTGAGGGTAAAAATCAACGGCATTATAGTGGGACAGCGGAAAGTGATAGTGGTTCGGTAGTGCTTAAGTAATTTTGAATGTAAAATTTTGAATGCTAAAAATTGTATAATTACCACATATCAATATCGCAGAAGCCGAATGAGATGCCTATGTGTAAACCATTGAGAGTGGTATCGGGACCATCTTCCATGATCTCGCCGGCGATTTGCCATTCAGCGGAGCTGACAGGTATCATATATGAGGCATGAAAACCAATGGCAACTTTTCTATAGACAGCGTCCCAGGAGATGCCGAAATTCATCATCAAGTTTTGCTTGCTGGCAGAAAAGACATAAAGATTACCCTGATCAAAAGACTGAATCCAGGAATTTTCCTTTGTGGACATGGAATAATTGATGGTGCCGAGTCCAATACCAACCCATGGGGTGATGATAGTGTAGAAATTAGAATAGAGCACATATCCCAGATCAAAAAAGGCTGCATTACCAGCGACCTGGTAGAAATAAACCTCATCGCTGTGGGCACCATTATCAAGCAAATAACCTTCGACACCGAGAGCGACATTATTAGTAAGGTAAAGATATTGAGCACCATAATTGTAGAATGTTTCCGGATAGGTGACCTCGAAATAGAAGCTAAGTTCATCATTAAGAGTGGTCAGATCAATATTTTGAGAGCCGATCATCAATCTACCCAGAGAGCCATGCACTCCTTTCCAGCCGAAAAGACCACCATTAGCAGAAGCGACAGACAAAGATAACAGCAAAACCAGAGACAGAAAAAATTTAATTTTATTCATTTCATAACCTCCCGGATACCGGAACCAGACTAACAGCTCCATGTAAATAACTTAGTATAAAAATAGTAAAAGAGGGATATTCGTCAAATAATTTATGCTTTTCCTTGACTTTAAGTATAAATTATTTTAATTGAGAAAATAAAAAACGAAGGAGGAAAAGCTAAGATGAGCAAAGGATTGATCATTTTAATTGTAATAATTGCAATCATAATTGGGTTATATAGCTGGGTGATGGGTAATTATAACCGCATGGTACAGATGGATGAGGGAGTAAAAGAGAAATGGAGCCAGGTGGAAAATGTATATCAGCGGCGCCTTGATCTGATCCCGAATTTGGTAAACACCGTGAAGGGATATGCCGAGCATGAGCAAGAGACATTTCAGATGGTTACGGAAGCTCGGGCAAAAGTTGGCGGTATGATAAATATCAATGAGGAAGTATTGAACAATCCAGAGGTGTTCGAGAAGTTCCAGCAGGCACAAAGTGAACTTGGCAGTGCGTTGCAGCGATTGATGGTGGTGCAGGAAAATTATCCGGAGTTGAAGGCGAACGAGAATTTTTTAGCCTTGCAGAGTCAGCTTGAGGGAACGGAAAACCGAATAGCAGTAGAACGTCGGCGATTTAATGAAGCTGCCAGAATATATAATACCTTTATTCGTAAGTTTCCGGCGAAAATGTTGGCAAATATGTTTGGATTTGAAGCGAAGCCTTATTTTAAATCTGCCGCAGGAGCGGAACAAGCACCGAAAGTGGAATTTTAGCGGGGAGTATAAATGCTGAAATTGAGTAAAACAGAACGGGAACAGATTGCGAAAGCAGTAGAGAAAGCGGAACAGCAAACCAGTGGAGAAATAACCACGGCGATGATAGGTCAGAGTTATGATTATGCGAAATATGAGCTATTAATAGCGGTATTGGCGGGATTGATCTATGGCGTGTTGATATTTATGTTTTCCAGTGAAATAGAGAAATGTCTTCAGGGAATATTCTGGAATTATCATGTGTACCTATTGACAGGGTTTTATATATTCAGTACATTTCTGGTTATCGTGGTCGTATATTTTTTGGCAAATATAGAGGTAATAGACCGCTTGATCGTACCTAAGCGAGTACAGGTAGCCTGGGTAAAACGGAGAGCGATGCAGCATTTCTCTGAATCCGGGGTAGGTCATACTCGAGAAGGAACCGGGATATTGATATTTATTTCTTTGCTGGAGCATAGAGTGGAGCTGGTGGCAGACTGGGGAATCTCAGAGAAAGTGGAGGCAGTCAAATGGCAGTCAATAGTTGACAGGGTGATATCTGGAATTAAAATAAACCGCCTGGCAAAGAAATTGTGTGAATCAATTCTGGAATGCGGAGAACTTTTGGCAAAAGACTTTCCGAGGCGTTCAGATGATGAAAATGAATTAGCCGATGGGATAGTAGAATTAGATAAATAACCGGAGAGAAGTAAATGGTTTTGAAGAATAAAATATATATAATAATCGGATTATTACTGATAATAAATTGCCTGCAATCAGCCGTGAAACTACCTGTATTGAAAATGATGGTAAATGATAATGCCGGAATTTTAAGTAAACAGGAAGAGCAGGAATTGGAGCAGTTATTACGTAGTACTGAGTCTGGGACATCAGCAGAGATAGCCTTATTAACCGTGAAAAATCTCTCGGGATTGACCATAGAAGATTACTCCATGCGGGTGGTAGAGCAATGGAAACTGGGGAAAAGTGATCGAGATAACGGCATATTATTGCTGGTGAGTGTGGATGACAGAAAAGTTAGACTGGAAGTAGGCTATGGTCTGGAGGATATTGTCACAGATGCCAAGAGCAGTTACATCATAAATACGTTGATATTACCGGAATTCCGCAAGGGAGATTACTATCAGGGAATTCGGGAAGGCTTACGAGCAGCGAGTGGTTTAATAAGTGAGACTTATATAATAAGTGCAGAGGAGCTGGCAAAATATCAGCAATCGCAGACAAGAAGCAGGAAAGGAAGTGGAATACCAGTAGGATTAATAATCTTCATTCTATTCATGATCATCTCAATGCGTCGTCGTCGGGGCGGGATATTACCCTGGCTTTTCCTTGGTTCCATGATGGGCGGACGTGGAGGTGGACGCAGTGGCGGTTTTGGGGGTGGTTTTGGCGGGTTCTCCGGTGGTGGAGGCGGTTTTGGTGGTGGAGGAGCTTCCGGTGGCTGGTAAGGAGGAGGAACTTTATGTTTATTGATTATGCCAGAATACGGATAAAATCGGGTAAAGGTGGAAATGGTTGCGTGAGCTTTTGCCGGGAGAAATTTATTCCCAAGGGTGGTCCTGATGGTGGTGACGGAGGTAAGGGGGGCAGCATTTATTTGCAGGCGGACAATAATAACAATACCCTGCTGAAGTACCGGAATGAGAAATTTCACCGCGCGGAAAAAGGTGAAGCTGGTAGAGGAAATAATCAGACCGGGGCATCCGGTTCAGATTTATATTTGCCAGTGCCAATTGGGACAGAAGTATATGATATCACAGAAGGAAAACATGAGAAGCTGGGAGAATTAACCTCAAATTCGGAATTACTGCTGGTGGGAACCGGTGGCAATGGGGGCAGGGGTAATGCAAGATTTGCGACAGCGACACTGAAAGCCCCTCGGTTTGCCAAACCAGGAGGGGACAGCGAAGAAAAGGAAATAGAACTGATATTAAAACTAATGGCAGATGTCGGACTGGTAGGTTTCCCCAATGCAGGAAAGTCAACATTATTAAGCAAGGTGTCATCCGCACGGCCTAAAATAGCCAACTATGAATTTACAACTCTGGAACCTTCTTTAGGAGTAGTGGATGTAGGGAATTTTGATTCATTTGTGATGGCGGATATACCAGGAATAATGGAAGGTGCACATGACGGGAAAGGATTGGGAACACAGTTTTTGAGACATATTCAACGAACCAGGATACTGCTTTTTCTGATTGATATAGACAGCATGGATCCATTTAACGATTATCTAACGTTACATAAGGAGCTGTATCTATATGATCCGCATATGGACAGGAAACCGCATTTAATAGTGTTATCCAAGCTGGATACGATAGCCGAAGAGGACAAGCTGGAGACACTGGAAATGATGAAGCGGGAATTTGAAAGTCATCTGCATGAGGACATCATATCCGTATCTGCA
>CAZAHZ010000293.1:0-4452 GCA_964485055.1 uncultured Candidatus Cloacimonadota bacterium | reverse complement strand
TGTTGATAAAATTCTGTAATTTCGTCTGGGATTGTTTCATAGGAGTTGTTTTTGTCTATTTCTTCTTTGTGGATCAAAGTCAAGCCAGCAAGTTTTTTTTAATATGTCTTTTTTTGCACATACAGGGGAGTGACTAGATAAATAATCAGCAAATTTAATTGACAGAAAAGTACCAAAAAGAAGTTACTGAAAAAATGAAAATCAGGTACCGTTTGAGCAGATTAATAGCTTTCAGTATATTGTTGCTGAATGTTTTATGTATTTTTGGTATGAGCGAAGTTGATAGTTTAAAGCAGAAAATACCAGAAATAGAAGGAATCGAGCTGTTAAATGCCTACAATGATTTATCCAGCAGCTATCGGGAGATTGATTCGGAGCAAAGTCTGATATCTTCCAATAAATTGCTCAGTTATCTCCAAACCAGCAAATGTCCAAATTTAGACAGAGCATCACTCCTGAAATATTTGGTGCAGTCTTATTATAATAAGGGTTATAGTTTAAAGCAGCAGCAAGATTATTATGGGGGGATAGAGAATTTTTACCGGGCATTATTAAAAACAGAAGATCAAGAAATTTTAGCAGTGATATATTATCAGATCGGTGACAGTTATCAGAAGCTGGGGCAAAATAAAGAAGCATTAGAGAATTATATAAAGGGCATGAACATCCTTGAGGGGGGCAATAACCAATCTTTGTATAATGAATTATTGCACAAAAAAGCCCAGGTACTTCATAAAACTGGTGATTTAGAAAATTCGCTGAGAGATTTTCAGTCACTTTTGGCAAACGAAGATAATTCAGAAACAACAAGTGGAAATCAAGCTGGATTAGCTGAAATATATATGAATATTGGGACAATCCATACTGAAATGAACCAGCCGGAAATGGCACTTGAATATTTCAAACAAGCTCTGAAATTAGCGGATACCGAGAATGAATTAGTCATTCAAGCGATGATATGTAATCATATAGGTAATCTGGAATCTGAAGCCGGTTTTAAGAATGCAGCGGAATATTACAAAAAGGCGTTATCTATCATAATGGATAGCAGTAATGAGGAGTTACTGGCTAGCACATTGAATAAACTGGCAGGTACCTTTGTCCGGTATCCAGAAGAATCAAATCTGACTGAAGCAATTGTTTATGCCGAAAGCGCTTTAATGACCGCAGAAAAAATCAAAGATTTAAAATTAATAGCAGATTGTTACCTGAATTATTCTGAGATTTATCGTTTGCATGGGGATAATCATTCAAGATACCTGATGCTTCAGAAGCACTTTGCTTATATGGACAGTATGCGATTTGAAGAAAATCAACGAAGCATCCAAAAGACAGAATCATTATTAAGTCATAAATCTCGACTGGGTCAAATATTGTTATCAGAAAAGACCAATTATCAGCAGGAACTGCAGCTTCGTAAGAAAAAGTCAATAAATCTGATCCTGATCATTTTAATGATACCTTTGGCAAGTGTGAGCATTTTTCTGTTAGTATCTTACCGAGCTAAGAAAAGATATTTACGTAAACTTAAGCATATTAATCAGTCAATTAGTTCCTTAACGACCCAGTTAGGAAATAATGTCAAAGAATTGGATGAATTTAAATCAAGCTTAAAGGATCAGTATGAGCAGGCAATAGCTGAGGCAAAGCGGAAGAATAACATCCTGATCATACAATCACGTTATGTGGCATTAAGTGATATGCTTGAGAATATTTCTATCCAGTGGAAATTAAACCTTAGCCAGATAAGATTGCAGGTAGATGGAGTATATATTCTATATAAAAATGGCAGCTTAGTAAAAGAAGATTTGGACAAGATTGTTCGGGACAGTATGAAGATTATATATGTAATGTCCAAGAAAATAGATGATTTCAGAGATTTCTTTCGTCCCCTTAACACATCATCCCGCTTCAATGTTGCGGATGTAATAAAAGGTGTGATTGAATTTGTGGAAGAATATTACAAAATTTCAAATATAAAAATCGAAAGTCATGAACTTTCAGAGGAACTGATTGCGGAAGGTTATCCGAACGAATTAGCTCTGATCATTCTGAATATCCTAAATAATTCGCGGGAAGCATTTTTGCAAACCAAGCCAGAAGAGCCCGTGATCAGTATCAGCGCCAAAGAAGGATTTAACAGGATAATGATAGAAATCCGTGATAATGCAGGAGGTGTTGATCCCGAAATTCTTCCAAAGATATTTGATCCCTTTGTGACCAGTAAAACCGATTATAATGCCAGTGGCTTAGGATTATATATAGTTCGCGAAATAGTTGAAAACAGATATGATGGGAAGATTACTCTCAGAAATGCCGATGGAGGTGTGCTTGTTAAGATCATCTTCTAAAATAATCATATTTCTGTTATTCTTCTGGATTGTTTTTCTGCCGGCACTATCTTCCGAGACGGATATATTTAATCTCAAGGGATTAAATGTTAAAGATGCCAATAGCAGGATAATTGATAAATTAGTGAATTTAGAAGACAATCCTGACTCCTTGACATATGCACTTGATTATCTGGAAGCGAATTACCTGAAGATGAATAGTAATTATCATTCTCGAGAATTCAGCTACGTAGTAGAATGGACTTTGAATTTTTTCCGGGGTAGAAATTTAAGACTAAATTATGATGAAAATGATGAAGCTGAGAATTACCTCAATAATTCTTATGAAATTGCTTTTTTACATAAAAATATTCATTATATGCTATCTTCTCTATTTGAACTGGCAAATTTCTACTATTTTAAGAATTATTTCCAGATGGCAAGAGTTAAATATAAAGCAGCTTTACTGCTGGTACAAAAAACTTCTGAAGAGGATCAGGAATTTCGGATATTACATAATCTGGCAATAATTAATAAACTATTGAAAGATTACCCGGAGGCATTAGATTACTTTGACCAGGCAGAAGCTATCAGGCTAAAGCAGAACAAAGAAAAATCGTTAGGGTTGCTGTATAATAATCGCGGCTCTGCCTATAATGATTTCAATCAGCCAGAAGAGGCTATCAGGGACTATAAAAAGGCAGAAGCTCTTTTGGCTAAGTATGGTGCTGACAAGGATAAGGCGATAGTATTTAATAATCTGGGTAATTATTATATGCAGGAAGGTGAATATGATACTGCAATGCAGTATTTCCAAAAATCCCTTGATCTGAAAGCGAAATACAGCTCTACTTATATAACTACACAGCTAAATATCGGCTTTTTATATTATAACCGTGGTAATATTACTGAAGCAATGGAAATCACGGAACAGGTAGAGGATATTTGTCTGCAGAGAGGTTATAATCCGCAACTTCTGGATATATATACTTTTTATGAAGGTGATTTCGCCGATAGCAGCAATTATGCCCGGGCTGCAGAATATCTTGTTAAATATCACACACTATCGGATTCCCTGCAAGAAAAGGAAAACTATTTACGACGTAAGGATTTAGGAAATTATTTCGAACTGGAAGAACAAAATCAGGAAATTGCTGTTTTGGAGACTGAAAATGCTATAAACGAGACACGATTACATTTGAATACAATTATAATGATAAGTGTGATCGCGATCATTCTGATTCTTTCCGGTAGCTCAATATATTTTGTTCGCAGAAAGAAACACAGGAAACTTCAAATCACCACACTTCTGGAAAAGAACCGGATATTGGAAGAGAAGCGTCAGAAAACTACGATTGTTCTGAATATGCTGCAGAAAATGAGAATGCAGTTAGAGAATCAGATTAGCAGAGAAGTAAAGCACATCAGAGAAAAAGACAGTATGATCTTAATCCAGTCGCGGAATTCTGTTGTGGGGGAGATGATAGGGAATATAGCACATCAATGGAGACAACCACTTAATGCGATAGGTATTTTAATTCAGGATTTTGCAGATGCTTATGAATTTGGTGAACTTGATGATGATTATTTTCAGGATAAAGTTAAAATAATAAATAATTTGATCGAATATATGAATCAGACCATTGATGATTTCAAGAATATTTTCAATCCTGAAAAAATCGAAAAGCCCTTTTCAACAAGTGCGGTTGTTCAGCGAGCCATTGATTTTGTTTCATGTTCTTTTTCTGCGCGAAATATTGACTATGAAATTAAAATTAATCAGGACTTTACAATTTTTGGTTCTGAAAATGAATTATTCCAGGCAATACTTAATATTCTCAATAATGCTAAAGATGCCTTTCATGATAATAAATCAAGACAACCCAAAGTGGTTCTTAGTCTTTTTGTGATTGATAATACAGGTTATATAACAATTCAAGATAATGCGGGCGGGGTAGAAGAAGATATTATCGAGAGAATTTTTGATCCCTATGTGACAACCAAGAGAGAAAGAAAGGGTACGGGAATAGGGTTGTATATAGTACGAAACATTATCGAAATCAATTTTACCGGTTCTATTCAGGTGGAAAATCTGGATGATGGTGCCAGGTTTACAATCAAA
>CAZAHZ010000292.1:0-4497 GCA_964485055.1 uncultured Candidatus Cloacimonadota bacterium | reverse complement strand
AGAGTAACACCAGATTAGTACCACTTGTTTCCTGAACCGGAGTTAATGTAACCGGCTCTACTGATAATACCGTTACGCTATCAGCAATGAATGGAAATTCTATCCCGAATCCGTTGCTGTAACTAGCACCTATTGCCCGTAATCTGAAATAACCGTTTACATCTATCACCAGGTTTGAACCATTGATTACCAGGTTAAAACGGTAATCCATCACCAGGTCATTAAAATCATAGTCGCCCTTAAAGGGCCAGTAATCTTCAAATGCCAAAGTTCCCCAGCTTTCCTCGCCTTCTGCCGGATACCAGTTATTATAAGCTCTGTGCATATCGTTCGGATATTCATCATATTCATCCGTCACGCCGTCTCCGTCACTGTCATCACCTCGAGGACATGCTGTACTGCCTGAATTGGCATTTACCGAGCCATGTCCATTTGGTCCACCCAGTGTCCAGACAAAATTATCACCGTATTCAAAAACTGCTGAAAAGTAGTCTTCGACTCGCCCAGATTGAAATATTGTCGGCTGTCCCATGTTTTCATAAGGTGCGCCTACAAACTTGTTATGCACGCCGATGGAGATACTCAGCACATTACTGTTTTCATTCAGATAACCAAAATGCGCCGTATATGTCCCGTCACCATTATCTACCACGCATTCCATCACCGGCTGTACCTTAAGCCTGGCAAATAAACTTATGCTGCTCAGGAGCATTACTAATACTAATATTATTATCTTTTTCATTATTATTCCCTCCAGATCAACGTATCTGAGGAACAAAGCTATACACTATCTCATTGTCCCTGATCCTGTAGTTTTTTGTTAAATTTTCTACTTCATAATACTCTATTTTCACTTCTGTTATCCTTGTCGGTAATTTGATCTTTTGTACAAATCCCTCATACTGGTCTATCGTGCCCTTATAAAGCATATTATCCTGCATATCTTTCAAATAAAATGTGCCTGTATAAAGTGCATGCAGTTCCACATTGATCCAGCGCTCTGTCTCAAAATTAAAATCATCCGCTATCTGAAGATCATTGATATCCACAGGGTCCTTTGTCTCATCCGAGGATGAGCAACCACTTAATAATCCCAAAAGCAGTATCACCAGCAATACTAATTTTATCATTCCGTTCATTTTTCCTCCATTTAGCTATAATATAAAGCAATCCGTATTCCAACACCAATTTTTTTTTTAATTTTGCTATCAGCTAATTCTTAATTTTTCCTCTCTGATTAATGCCCGTTTCTGGACTTTCCTGTCCGTTTCCGAATTATTTTCTCCCTCTTAAATCATGCCTGATTTGTATTCTCAATCTATTTATTCTCCCTTACCAGTTGCACTCCCAACGACACCACATTTTTTTGTTGTGTCGTTTGGAGTGCGGTTGGTAAGGGACTGTGGTAATTTTTTTTCCAATGTAGTAAGAGTAATCATCGGCAATGTTCTCAATTATCTGTTTAAATAGTTCTGCTGAATTATGAATTTTATAGAAATATCATAAGTAAGTCAGGGGCAGAAAATTGATTATATATTCATAATTTATTATTTTAAGGCAGGTTTTAAAAAAAAATTATCAGTACAATAAAATATTGACATTATTACCGCAGCAGATAAAAAGGTCACATTATAGTGTTAGATAAGGTGAGGAGATATGAGTGAATATAGAGTTTTAATAATTGATGATCTGGAAGATGTCCATATACAGATCAAGACAGCGTTGAATGATCTTGAATATGAGATAATCTCTTCCTATAATGCAGATGAGGGTTTGATGCTGTTTCAGATCCATAAACCTCAAGTGGTGATCCTCGATTTAAGAATGCCAGGCAAGGATGGTGTTGAGCTTCTGGAAAGACTTGAACCTGAATCCGATAGTAATTTCGCTGTGGTCATTATTAGCGGTTATGGTACTGATGATGATATCAGCAAGTGTTATGAATTAGGAGCCAGCGCCTTTTTGCACAAACCCATCAAGTATATTGAAGTTAACAGCCTGGTAAAAAACCTCATGCAGGCTGTAGTACTCAGAATGGAACTGGAATCTTTAAAGAAGGAACTAGAGGATTTGAACCGTAAAAGAAAATAGATAAAACTGTAAAGTAAATATCAGCCCGCTTGAATACGGGCTTTTTTTGTGCCTGTAATCCTAAATTAGGATTAATATAAAATTAACTATATCGGGTATAAAATTGATATTATTAATTATAATATTAAATTTATTAATATTCTTGTTGACATATTAAATATTCAATTGAGATTTGACCTCAGAGATCAGGTAATATTATTATAATATATGGAGGCAGTAAATGAATAAGCGTCTGCGTAATTGTCCGGTTTGTAATTCCAGATTGGAGATAAGGAAATATCATTGTCCGGAGTGTGATATCACGATCGAGGGCAAATTTTCGATCAGTGAATTTGCAGCCTTGACTCCGGTGCAGCAGGAATTTGTCCGCACCTTTATCTGTTGTCAGGGTAATATCCGGGAAGTAGAGAAGGCACTGGGAATATCTTATCCAACCGTTAAGAACCGGTTAAGTCAAGTAAGTGAGATATTGTGCCCAGCCAGTAATAAACAATCCAGGCAACAAAGTTCCGGAGTAATTTTATCGGAACTGGAAGCAGGAAAAATAACAGTAAGCGAAGCTATAAAAAAGCTGGAAAAGGAGAAGTAAGATGAAATTAGAAAAAGAGATCAAATTTGCCGGAAAGTCAGGATTGCTAGCTGAGATCAAATTATTGAACTGTGGCTTGCATATCATGGGAAATGATGATCTTGAGCCGTGCCTTAAGATCGAGATGGAAAGTATCACTAACTTGAAAGAAGAAGAAGAAATCAGCGAATATGTGGAAATGAGTTATGATGAAGAGAACAATAAACTGATATTGAGCCAGACCGAGAAGCGTTTGCCATCTTTAATAAGAAATCTGCACCTGGAATTGACTATTCCTCAAGAGACCGAGATAAGCTGTCATAATGTTAATGGTGGTGTGAAGGCAGAAAATTTAAAACTCGATCAGAATTATGAAATGGTCAATGGCGGAGTAAAATCCGTTGCCTGTTCAGGCAGATTGGAAATTCACTGTACCAATGGGGGCATCAAGGTTCTTGATCATGATGGTGAATTGGAGTTGGAACAGAAAAACGGTGGGATCAGTATTCAGGACAGCAAAGGGAAAATGAATCTGGAAAACCATAATGGTGGCGTGAAAATGAATCACTGCCAGGGTGAATTGATACTTGAACACAAGAACGGTGGTATTAAGGTGCTTAATTCCGGTTTAACCTCAGCGGATATCCGGACAGTAAATTCTAACATATATTATGAATTTGCGGAAGTGGAAGCGGGAAAATTCAATTTTGTGAATAGTCAGGGCAAGATACACTTGATCATCCCTAAAGATATGCAATACGATATCCGGGCAAAGAATCAGCATGGCAAAGTGATTATCGGTCTGGATAAAAGCTATGAACAGAAAGGAGAGGGGGAAAAGGAATTCAAACTGGTGAATGGTTCAGGCAGCGTGACTATCGAGATCGCCAACAGGCAAGGGGCAATCATCCTACTTGATGAATTGCACCAGCATGAAGAACTGGAAAGCAAGGTTTCACGGAAGATTGAGATATTATTAAAAGAGAAAATCATTCCCAGCCTTGAGTCCATGACCAGTGAAAATGCCCCGCGTATCCGGCGTCAGATCCGCAAAGCTGGTGAGAAATTAAGCAGGATCGAAATCAATATTCCCGATATTGAAAATAAGATCAAGAAAGTACTAAACCAGGTATCTGAAACTATCAGCACTACTCTGGAAGACAATGCCGAGGATATTGAGAAATATAAAGATACAGCGATTAACAAAGTCAATAAGACCTGGGATAATATTTCCGATTATGTGGCGAAGAAAAAAAGCGATGTCGAAGATGAATTATCAAAAGCCGGTGGACATCTGAAGAAAGAACAGGCTCAGGAAGTCAATGAACGAAGCAAGTTGAAAATTTTGGAATTACTGGAAAAGGGTACGATCACACCGGAAGACGCTGAAAAACTTTTGAAGGCACTAAACAGTAATAAGGAATGATCTGTGGAAGGACAGCAGAGACGGATACTGGAATTAGTGGCAGATGGTACTATCTCGGCAGTGGAAGCTGCTGAATTGATCAAGGCTCTGGACCAAAAAACCAGAGAAGCAAAATTAAAACTGGAGATACTCAGCAGCAGGCAGGCAGTTCCACTGCTGGAACTCAGCATGTCTGTCCGAGAATTACCAGAAATGATCAATGTGCTGAAGAAATTATTCGCTGGCAATTTTCAGTTTCTTTTTCAATCTGGCAAATTCCGTCTGGATTTCAGGAAATTGAACTGGTCACAGATACTGGAGCTGGCATTGCGTCCCGATACGGAGAGCATATATTTCTATGAAACCCAGATAAGCACCGATGAAACCATAAGTTTGCAGATCTGCGTAGAAAAATAATTCACATCCCTCCGAG
>CAZAHZ010000291.1:0-4518 GCA_964485055.1 uncultured Candidatus Cloacimonadota bacterium | reverse complement strand
TATCAAAAGAAAGAGAAAGATAATTGACTTTCATATACTTTCTTATAATCTTTTTTCTTACCTTGAGCTTCTACATATTTTTGAATCACTTCCTCATTAGTGTACTGCCCTACTGTGTTAACGTAATATCCACTTGTCCAGAAATTACCTCCCCACAATTTAGCTTTAAGTTCAGGATGAAGTCTAAATAACTGTATAGCTGTAATGCTTTTTAATTTCATCAAAATCTCACTCAATGACATGCTTGGTACACTCTGTATGAGAAAATGAACGTGATCAGATTCATATCCAATTTCTATGAAATATATTTCATATCGTTCTGATATACCAATACAAATGTCCCGCAAGCTATTACCTATCTCAGAAGTAATTGCTTCTCTTCTGTATTTGACCGGCAAGACTATATGGTACAACAATAAGCTCTTGTTGTGCCTTTTTAATATATGTTCGCTCATATTTTATAGTATAATCCATTCTTTTATGAAAACCCAGGTTTTCAAACTTTCCTTTTACCCCGACGCAAGCGTCGAGGAATTCTTTTGATTAACTAAAGCTCAATATTGTTTTCTTGATGCGCTCGACTGCATCGTAGATTTCAGCTTCTGTGATCACCAGGGGTGGTGCAAAACGGATGATGTGCTGATGAGTCGGCTTAGCCAGAATACCGTTCTTTATCATTTCCAGGCAGACATCCCAGGCTTCTTTGCCATTCATCGGTTTGATAATAATGGCGTTAAGTAAGCCTTTACCCCGCACTTTCAGGATCATGGGGCTGTCAATTTTCTCCATCTCTGCCCGGAAAATCTTTCCCAGTCTTTCGGCATTTTCAGCCAGTTTCTCATCTCTGATCACTTCCAGAGCTGCTTTCGCTACTGCACAGGCAAGCGGGAAGCCACCAAATGTGGAACCATGTTCACCGGGCTTGATGCAAAGCATAAGCTCTCGCGAGGAGAGTATCGCAGAGATCGGTAAAACTCCCCCGGAAATGGCTTTACCAAGGATTATAATATCAGGATGGATATTTTCCCAGTCCGATGCCAGAAGACGACCGGTTCTGGCAATGCCTGTCTGAACTTCATCTGCAACAAAAAGCACGTTATGTTTATGACAAATATCGAAGCATTTTCTGAGATAACCTTCATCAGGAATATACACTCCGGCTTCTCCCTGAATAGGCTCAACGATAAAAGCTGCAACCTTATCACCCTTTTCCTGTAAAAGCTTCTCCAAAGCAGAAGCATCATTATAAGGAATGATTTCTATTCCCGGTGTGAAAGGTCCATATTCACCATAGGCATCAGGATCGGTGGAAGCAGAGATTATACTGATGGTTCTGCCATGAAAGTTATTCTCGGCAAAGATCAAAAGGGCTTCATTTTCAGCTACACCCTTCTTTTGGTATGCCCATTTCCGGCTGAGCTTCATGGCAGTTTCCACTGCTTCCGCTCCCGTATTCATCGGCAACACCATTTCATACCCAAAATATTCGGTTATAAATTTCTCGTAGTCACCAAGTTTGTTATTAAAAAAGGCTCGACTGGTAAGAGTAAGTTCCTGTGCCTGATCTATCAGTGCTTTAATAATCCGCGGATGACAATGTCCCTGATTCACTGCCGAATAGGCAGATAAGAAATCGTAATATTCATTCCCTTCCGGGTCCCAGACCTTTGTCCCTTTCCCTTTGGCAATCACCACCGGTAACGGGTGATAATTATGAGCTCCATATTTATTTTCAAGCTCCATTGCCTGCTGGCTGGATTTTGTCCCGTATTTCAGTTCATCCATAAAATCTCCTTTTCTGTATATTCTTTTTAATACCATATTATAATAAATAGCATAATGTCAAATACTTTTTCGATTTAGCTTGCCTTTTCTAATGCCCTGAATTTAGTTTTGTCTATAAAAGGGGGGAAAATATGGAAAAAATATTCATTTCTTTCGATTATGAAGGTATGGGTGGTGTATGCAACTGGCAGCAGGCAAATGGTGATGCCCGGTATAACAGGCTGATAACTGAACAGGTTAATGCCTTTCTGGAGGGATATTTTACCAGAAATCCTGAAACAGAAGCTGTCATCTGCGATTCTCATAGTGATGGTAATAATATCATTTATGAAGAACTGATAGGTAATACCCGCCTGATCAGTGGCTACCCCCGGCATCATTATATGATGGAAGGTCTGGATGGATCTTTCAGTGGAGTTGTCTTCCTGGGTTATCATGCCCCGGTGGGAACGATGGGCAATATGGATCACACCTATTCTTCAGGCAGCATCTACAGGATCACCATTAACGGCAAAGAAGCCTCGGAAGCAACTATAAATACCCTGATGGCAGCATATTACAATGTACCACTTCTGTTTATCTATACAGATGATGTCGGTGCTCAATGGATGCACCAAAATCTCTGCCCCGATATTCCCATTTTGATCAGCAAAAAGGTGATCTCACGTTATTCAGCCGAATTCCTGCCGTGGGAATCTCTGCTGACTGGCTTGACAAAAGCGGGAGAAAATCTGCTTGATTATCAAGGCTATCTCATGCCCGTACCAGATAATATTAAACTTGAGCTGGAACTGGCAGATACCAATATCGGGTATGCTCTGCAAATGATACCCGGAGTAGAAAGGATAAATGATAGAAAAGTGATGATAGAATGTCAGGATGTCCTGATCATGTATAAATATCTTATGACCTGCGTACATGTTGCCGGTTCGGTCCGAAATCTTTATAAATAAAATACTATGTTTAGGTCAGCACTTCCAGAAAATTCTCCGTCTCGAAGACATAACCATTATCAATCAGATTCTTATCCCCAATTTTAATTTTCTTAGTCTCAGTAAGAATGCCTCCTAATGATTCGTAAAACTTTATGGAAGGATTTTTTTTCAGACACCAGATCAGGAACTGCACCCATTTCTCTTTATGAAAATCCTGAGCAATACGCTGTATCAGCTTTGTGCCAATACCCTGCCGCTGATATTTCGGCAATATATACAAGGCATAAATCTCCGCATCATATACAAGCTCTTCGTCTCTGGCAGGACCTCCTACGATGAACCCCACAACCAGGTTATCTTCTTCAGCAACATAAAAATACTGGCTCATCTTTTCCTGGCAACGCTTCCAGTTATCCTGAGAACGTCCATAAGATAGACGGTTAAGCACTTCCTGCCCGATTATTCCACGATATGCTACTCGCCAGGTATCCACATGAACATAAGACACCTGCCGATAATCTGCACATTGGGCTTCTCTGATCGTTAACATCCAGATACCCCCTTTGCAAAGTTTTCCAGCATTTTGATTTCCTCAGCCCATTTTTCTGGTTCAGGAGTCTCCAGTATCAGCGGAATTCCATCAAAACGGCTATCCTGCATTATGTATTTAAAGCATTCCCTGCCAATCAAGCCTTCACCAATACTGGCATGCCGGTCTTTATGAGAGCCAAATTCTATCATGGCATCATTAATGTGCATTCCTCTCAGATATTCAAATCCGATTATATTATCAAAATCCTGAAAGGTTGCTTCGCAATCGCTGGCAGTTCGCAAATCATATCCAGCCCCAAAAGTATGACAGGTATCCAGGCATACCCCGATCCGTTCTTTGATATCTACCAGATCCAGAATTCTACGTAAATGCTCGAACTTATATCCGGTTCGTGTGCCCTGCCCCGCTGTGTTTTCAATAACCAACGCTAAGCTGCTGGTCTTTTGCAGGCAGATATTGATTGTCTCCGCACAGATTTTCAGGCAATCATCTTCAGATATCAGCTTCTTATGAGCACCAGGATGAATATTCAGGTATTTCAAACCCAGAAGTTCACAACGTTTCATTTCCTCAATAAGTGAATTTCTGGAAATTGTGAGTATATTTTCTTCGGAGCTGCCCGGATTTATTAAATAGCTGCCATGCGGTAAAATATGATCAGCCGAAAAGTTATAGTCCTGACACCGCTGGCGAAATAACCTGATACTCTCCTCACTCAGAGGCTCTTCAAACCATTTCTTCTGATTCTTGGTAAAAAAGGCAAAGGCACTCGCCCCAATATTCCAGGCATTATCCGGAACATTTTCCACTCCCCCGCTCGTACTCACATGTGCTCCAATGTATTTCATTAAAATCCCCATAATTTCTTGTTCCTATTTATGGAAATTCCCACGTTTCTTGTCAAGAAGCCTTTTTTTTGTGGACATAGTGATAGTTAGTGGGAAGGATTTGGTTTACGATGTTAACAATGTTTACGGCGTTTACTGATTTTTAGTTTATCATTGACATCTGAAAGGCATCAGGCATTATCTGAAAGTAGAACTTTGCTGAATAATAGAGGGAAGATATGATAGAAAAAGTAATTATCCGAAAAAAGCTCAATGAACAGGATTCTGACCTGATGTACTGGAAAAATAGAACCTGCGGGGAACGCCTTGCTGCTTTGGAAGCTATCAGAGAAGAATATAACTCCTGGAGATACAATGATCAGCAAAGACTTCAAAGAGTTTATACAATTACTAAACG
>CAZAHZ010000290.1:0-4519 GCA_964485055.1 uncultured Candidatus Cloacimonadota bacterium | reverse complement strand
AAGGATATTGAAGCTCTTCTCGCCTTGATATAATTCAAAATTACTTCGTCAAATTTTTATATCTATTTATGAGGCAATGCTTATTGACAATCAGAATGCGATTCTGGAAATGGGTACATGATATATTTGATACTGGGAATCATCGGAATTATTGCCGGAGTGATGAGCGGGATGTTCGGGATAGGCGGCGGAGTGGTGATCGTGCCATTTCTGGTCGCTTTTGGGGGAATGGGCATCAAATCCGCTAACGGAACATCGCTGGCAGCTTTGCTTTTACCGGTAGGTTTGCTGGCTGTGATCGCCTATAAAAAAGAAAACCTGATAGACTTGAAAGCGGGATTATTAATCGCTTTGGGACTGGCATCAGGAGTGGCAACAGGTGCGACAATGGCTCTTGATCTGCCGGTGGAGATACTCAAGCGGCTATATGGAGCATTCCTGATATTTGTCAGTTACAGATTTCTGGTTTTACCATACCGCAGAAAGAAAAAGACAATGACAGAACTGATAACGGGAGAGGAAAAGCCAGGCAAATTCTGGCAATTCCTGTTATTGGGTCTGGGAGCCGGAGTGATGAGCGGATTGTTCGGTATCGGTGGAGGGGTAGTGATCGTGCCTTTATTATGCACAGTATTTCACTTTGAGCAGCGCAAAGCTGCGGGAACTTCCCTGACTGCGTTGCTGTTACCGGTCGGCTTGCCGGGAGTAATTTTGTATAATCAGGCAGGCGAGCTTTCATTTCTTTCTGCTTTGCCGGTTGCGATTGGTTTATTGATCGGAGCTTTAGGTGGAGCACGTCTGGCGATAGGGTTAAAGCCTTTGATCGTTAAACGGCTTTATGGCGTTTTTCTTTTAGTGATCGGAATAATATTTATATTACAGGGGTAAAAATGAGAAGATTAGTATTAACGAGTATTTTCATATTGCTGGTTTATTCGACAGTAGCCCAGGAGCTGAATGATGAGGGGTCTCTGCTGGCAATCCTCTTTCACCAGACGGCAGCGGAATACAAGGCACTTTGTCATCAGGCATATAACATTGCTGAGGATAGACTTATTGACCTGCTGGTTGAGGAGCGGGTTAAACCTCCTGCTGTTATTGTTGATGTTGATGAGACCGTACTTGACAACAGCGTCTATAACGCCAGGGAAGTGCTGAAACAAGTGGAATATCCGGCTGAATTCTACAAGTGGATAGAAGAGATGAAAAGTGAACCGGTTGCAGGAGCACTGGAATTTCTATTATCAGCCGATAGCCTGGGAGTGACAATATTCTATATCACAAACCGCAGGGATCATAAACAATCAGCAACGATCGGGAATTTGAAGAAATATGGCTTTCCGCAGGCAGAAGCGGATCAGGTGTTATGCAAAACAAAGGAATCATCCAAAGAAGGAAGAAGGCAGCAGGTGATGGCAGAATATGATGTGCTGCTGCTGATTGGGGATAATTTGATAGATTTTGCCGAGTGTTTTAACGGCAGGACGATAGAAGAACGGGCGCAGGCAGTTGAGGACTGGAAGACTGCCTTTGGACGCAGATACATCATTTTACCAAATGCGATGCATGGCAACTGGCAAAAAGTAATATATGATTTTGAATATAATCTAACGCCTGAGCAATTACGGACAAAGCGTCTGAAATATCTTAAGTACTAAGGAGTGATAATGTATCCTGATTATAGTAACAGTGTAGTGAACCTGGTGGGCAGCCTGACCAAGGCGATGAAAGGCAAGCCGATTTATGAACCTTTAGCCGGGCTGGACACGGATTACCTGGCAGAAAAAGAGATTATAATTATGCTGAATATTGATGCCCTGGGCTATGAATTAGTAGAACAGATCGGCAAAAACACAATATTAGGTGATAATGTCCGCTTTGAATTAACCTCGATCTTTCCTTCGACCACTGCCACGGCTACAGTTGCCTATCAGACGGGGATGGCTGCCTGGAATCATGGACTCACCGGCTGGTTTGTGCATCTAAAGGAACTGGGTGCTTCCTCGGTGATCCTGCCCTATTGCCCGCGTTATACCTGGGAGAGCTATGAAAAGAGCGGAATACCAATCGAGAAAGTCCTGGATTGTGGCAGCATTTTTGACCGTTTTCAGCGGGAAAGTTACTGTATTACGCACAAATCATTTGTCAATACCCCCGTGACGAAATATCTCACCGGTAATGCAAGGATCATACCTTTTAAAGATCTGAAAGGATTCACCCGCAGTATTATCAAAGCTGCCAGAAAGAAAAGCCGACAACCAAAATATATCTATGGCTACTGGAGTAAACTGGATCATATTGAGCACCGGGCAGGACCTGACGGAGCAAAAACGGCAGAACACTATACCGAGATTTGCCAGGCTGTGGAATATCTGCGGGAAAAGCTCCATAAAATGAATTATATCCTGCTGATTTCCACCGATCATGGCATGTTAAAAGTTACGCCGGACAAGGCACTGAATGCCACTGATTTCCCGAAACTGACTAAAATGCTCAATTTACCTTTTTCCGGTGAACCTCGTGTGCCGTATTGCTATGTGAAACCGGAATATCGGGAGCAATTTGTGGAATATGTGCAGGCGGAAATGGCTGATTATTGTGAAATATTCAGTCGTCAGGAGATCATTGATAAGGGCTGGTATGGCAAAGGTGAAGAAAATCCCCATTTCCGTGACCGTATCGGAGATTATATCCTGCCGATGAAGGACAACTACGTGCTCAAAGATAACGTGCTGGGTATGAAAGGAATAGATTTCCTCGGTTACCATGGTGGTATGTCAACCGCAGAGATGCGTATCCCTCTGATCATTATTGAGGAAAGATAGAGCTCCTGTTTCTCTTCGTTACCGGGAAATTTTTGTCTTGATCCCCGGAAGAATTACCGTATAATCCGGCAGATACATGGCTTCCAGAGAAGTTGGAGGCATTTCAAATTCCCCGGCTGTCACCGCTCTGATCCTGACTTTATAAACTTTGGAATTATTCTTCTCCGAATTTGGATAATCAAAGAACCACATGATGCGGTCATCGCGGATATCCACAAAATCAGCATTACGATTATAGGAATTACCTCCTGATAATCTTTCATTGATGATCTCCCAGCCTGAAGGTAATATCTGCGTCAACGCCAGATTCTTGATATTCACCATCTGAAGCCTGGTCAAAGTAATTTGCAATTCATAAGATTCGCCCTGGATCATTCTGGCAGGATCAATTACTTTTCCATCCAGATCAGTCAATTTCCGGCTCAGCGAAAAGCTTTCATTAGTGATCGCAGCTCCTGGTTTTGCCGGGATGCGGTCGTAGAACAGCGTAAATGTTGCCGGGGCAGAGGCAGCATCCAGGTTGATCTCGATATTTCGACAGCTTTCCAGTGGCAAACGCCAGTCATTTTCCGTAATGATAAATGACTGCTCTGGATCATCTGCTCCTTTAACGCTTCCTTTCACGGGATCAGAGGAGAACATTTCCGGGTGTTTGGCTGCATAACTGCTAAGAGCCCAAAGCATGAAAGCACGGGATTGAGTGGAATAATATCTGTCACCATTAAGGCTTTCTGCCAGGTTATCATATAATTTCCGGGCAACTTTTTCTTTATCCAACTGGCTGGCAATTGCCAGGATAATTGAGCGGTCGCGTTCAAGACTGCCATAATTATTCCGGAAATTCTCATCTTTAGTATTAACATCATTACCAGCCTGATCGGCAGTCCTGTTGGCAATATCGTTTTGACCTGCAGCCTGAAAGGCTCCGGCAAGCAGCCAGCGATCGCAGTTATCAAGATTTGCCATTTCATTTTGCAGCAGGTAATTCATCTGATTGATCTGTGGGTGACCGGCGCGAGCGAGCACATAAAGCTGGTAAACCTGGGTTTTCAGTAAGCCTGGGTCAATGGTCTTGATAGTGCTGATCCCGTTTTTCTGCAGATAATTAACTGCTTTTTCAGCCATTGCTGCCGGTATATGATAGCCCTTTTCGGTTGCTTCAATCAAAAAATGTGCTGCATAGATTGACGTCCAGAGATCAATATTAGTAACTCCTCGCCAGTAGCTGAATCCCCCTTCCGCTGTCTGATATTTTGTCAGTTTATTTAATCCTGCTTCAATATTATGATCTATATCTCCCAGCAACTGCATCCTGATCTGAGGGTCTATCAGACTGCCAATAAATAACTGCGGGAATATTGAGGAAGTGGTCTGTTCCAGACAGCCATAAGGATATCTAACCAGGTATTTGAGGTGTTTATTATATTGGAAAAAGCCCGGACGACTAAATACAAGATAGCTGCTCTCCGTGCCCTGAACAGCATCCGCACCAATATTAAGTTTCCCAGAGTTTTCCGGTTCTATCGTCATCTTATCCGTAACCATTTGATAGGGTTGCAATGCTCGAACAGGTATATTGATGATTGACTGATGTTCATAAGTTCCGGATTGAACTCTGGCAGAAACGGATACCGGAGTCAATTCATTCCGCATTTCTGCTGCAAAAAGTACCAGCCCTTCTCCACGGTCATTCA
>CAZAHZ010000289.1:0-4522 GCA_964485055.1 uncultured Candidatus Cloacimonadota bacterium | reverse complement strand
TTAACGTTTTTATAGTTATTTTCTTTGTATTTATCAGCCTGAGGGCTGATGGCACACCGGCAGAAGGTTCTGGCACGGAAAATGATCCCTATCAAATCGCAACCTTAGACAACCTGCTCTGGTTGAGCACAACTGAAACTGTCTGGGATGGTAATTATTATTTTTTGCAGACGGAGGATATTGATGCCAGTGATACGCAGACTTGGAATGAAGGAGAAGAATTTTATCCAATTGGACAGCAATTGCTGCATTTTCACGGACATTATAATGGGAATAATCATGTTATTGATTGTTTATATATCAGCAGAACAGATCATATGGACCACCAATGCGTGGGTTTGTTTGGATATACTGATGGTGCAGTAATAGAAGCATTAGGTGTAATTAATGCAAATTTAAGTGGATTGTCTATGGTTGGCAGCATCGTGGGATGGAATAAATATAGTACGATCAGCCAATGTTATGCGAGCGGCAATTTGACAGGAATTAACAATATTGGAGGAATTGCCGGCTGGAATATGAGTAGCACAATCAGCCAATGTTATGCAAACTGCGATGAGACTGGTTTTAGTGATCTGGGAGGTTTAGTGGGAATAAACCAGAGTAACTCCTTGATCAGTGAGTGTTACGCAACCGGTGATATAGATGGTGGTCATCATGCAGGTGGTTTGGCAGGATCAAATAGTGAAGGTTCTACGATCATCAATAGTTATGCCATAGGTAGCGTGACTGGCGGATCTGCGACAGGTGGTTTTGTGGGTGGAAATTATAATTCCGAGATCAGTAACAGCATCTGGAATATAGAAACCTCCGGTCAAACGGAAGGGGTTGAAGAAAATGATGGCGGAACGATAGTCAATTTACTGGGAGAAGCTACATCAGAGATGCAGATGATGGATAGTTATACGGATATAGGCTGGGATTTTGTGGGTGAAATTTTCAATGGCACAGAAGATATCTGGAATCTTCATAGTGCTCTAAATAATGGTTATCCTTACATTTCAGCTCTGGAATGGTCATATTATGGGAATGGATTATTAGCAAGATTTGAAGCAGTTCCTACATTTGGAATTATGCCACTAGCAGTTAATTTCACCGATGAATCAATATCACAGTCCAATATTATTACCTGGGAGTGGGATTTTGAGAATGACGGGGAAATAGATTCTTATGAGCAGAATCCGGTATGGGTATATAATGAGCCGGGAATTTACAGTGTAAGCTTGACGGTAACTGATGACACCTACCGGGCATCATCAACAGAAGTGAAGGAGAATTACATAACTGTATATGATAACATACAACCTCAAGGCAGTGGTACAGAATCTGACCCCTACTTAGTGGAATCTTTAGATAATCTACTCTGGATCAGTTTAAATGCAAGCTGTTGGAGCAGCCATTTTTTGCAGACACAGGATATATATGCCTCAGAGACGGAAACCTGGCATAATGGAGCAGGATTTAGTCCTATCGGGTTAACTAACGCAAATTCATTTCAAGGCTGTTATAATGGAAACAACCATTTCATAGACGGACTTTATATAAACCGACCATATTCAATAAATACTGGTTTTTGGGGTTATACAAGTTCTGCTTTCATAGAAGGACTAAGTATGATCAATATAGAAGTAACAGGTGCAGAATCAGTAGGCGGATTAGCGGGATATATTTATGAAACCACAGTTAGCAAATGTCATGTTTCCGGCATAATTAACGGGGCAACTTATGCAGGTGGTATAGCAGGGACAAATGTAGATAGTGAGATTAGCAAATGCTATGTGCGGGGAAGTGTTTATGGAGATTCAGAAATAGGGGGATTAACGGGCAGGAACAGCAATAGCACGATCAGCAACTGCTATTCACGCAGCAGTGTTAGTGGAAATGGTATAAACATCGGCGGTTTAGCAGGAAATAATCTGGGGACTGCAATAAGTAATAGTTATGCAACTGGCTGGGTGACGGGTAATGAAAGCAGTGGTGGATTGGCTGGGTATAATGATTCTACGATAAGTAATTGTATCTGGAATACAGAAACCTGCGGACAGAATTTCGGGATAGGCTATCAGGCAGGTACGTCATACAATTTACTTGCAGCCACAGGCAACGAGATGCACCTGATGAGCACTTATACAGATATCGGTTGGGATTTTGTGGGAGAAGTGGCAAATGGTTCTGATGATATCTGGGACATTGATACTGCCTTGAATGGAGGTTATACCTGGCTGAGTGATCTTGAATGGACATATAATGGAAATGGATTATCAGCCCAATTTGAGGGAGTACCCACCACTGGAGCAATACCTTTGACTGTTAGTTTCACTGATGAATCTGTATCTGCATCTGACATAGTTACCTGGGAGTGGGACTTTGATTGTGATGGAGAAATAGACTCATACGATCAGAATCCAGAATGGGAATATCTTGAACCGGGAACATACAGCGTGAGTTTAACTGTTATTGATGATGCTACCCGAGAGACATCAATAGAAATTAAAACAAATTATATCACAACCTATGATGCTTTGCAGCCTCAGGGAAACGGAACCGAAGCCGATCCTTATTTAGTGTCATCCTTAGATCATCTGCTTTGGATAAGTACTAATCTAAACAGTTGGAACAGCGCTTTCCTGCAAACAGCAGATATCAATGCAGCAGATACCCAAAACTGGAATGAAGGAGCAGGATTCAGCCCTATCGGCAATTATGACGATGCACAATTCTGTGGCTCTTATAATGGGAATGGTCATGTGATTGACAGTTTATATATCAATAGACCTGATATTGATCGCGTTGGTCTCTTTGGATCTACTGCCGGAGCAAATATTTCATCACTGGGAGTAATAGATGCAAATATAAGCGGAGAATATGGTGTTGGTATTCTGGCAGGAGTTAACGGCAATTATTCTACTATCACTAATTGTTATACCAGCGGAAATGTGAGCGGATTAAGAGATACTGGCTGTCTTGTTGGGGCAAATTCTTCATCTATAATCAGCGAATGCCATGCCAGTGGAACAGTATCAGGCGATAGACCAGTTGGAGGTTTAACAGGAACAAATTATAACAGTGTGATCAACAAATGCTATTCGAATTGTATTGTGACAGGAACACATTCTTATATTGGTGGTTTGGTAGGGAGAAATTATTCCACTATCTGCGAAAGTTTTTATGATTATGAGACTGTTTTAATAAACAATCAACATGTAATAACAACAGGTGCTCTTGGCAGTGAACTATATAATGAATGGCTAGAAAGCGGTCTGGAATTAGAGATCACTGATTATCTGGTTTATGATGGAGAACATTATCTCATTAGCAGTTCAGAAGATTTTGAGAAACTTCTGGCATTTGGTCAAGGTGCTGAAAATAGTTTTTTGCTAACTTCTGACATAAATTTAACCGATCTACAGAACTTTTATATTCCTTACTTTGCTGGAACTTTTAATGGGGGCTACAATAAAATAGAAGGATTAAATGTTGAACTTCCGGGTTTTAGCAATATCGGACTTTTTGGTTTTACTACCGGAGCAACTATCGAATCACTTGGAGTAACCGGTTTCAATTTAAGTGCTTCCAGATATACAGGAGGTTTGGTGGGACACAATAATGGTTCATCAATCAGCGAATGCTATTCAAATGGGAGTTTGATTGGGTCTTTTTATATTGCTGGTGGCTTGGTAGGCTATAATGAAGGTTCTACAATCATCAAAAGCTATGCAGATGTAAGAATACTTGGAGAAAGCAGTTTTGCAGGTAGTCTTGTAGGAAGTAATGCTAATTCAACTATCAGTGAATGTTATGTAATTGGGGCAGTTGATGGATATGATCAGATAGGTGGTTTAGTAGGGAAAAATGAAGATTCCACGATCAGTAATTGCTATATGACCGGTAGTGTGACTGGAAGTTATGGCATTGGCGGTTTGGTAGGATATAATCTATCCATGATCAGCAACAGTATTTGGAATATAGAGACAACCGGACAAACAAACGGGGTAGGATTTGATGAAGAAGGGACGACACTCAATTTACTGGGAGCAACGACAGCAGAGATGCAGATGATGAGCACTTATACGGATATTGGCTGGGATTTTGTGGGAGAAAGTATAAATGGGATTGAGGATATATGGGATATGAATGATGAGATTAATGAGGGATTTCCTTTTATCTATGATCTTGAATTTCCGGTGAGTAATGATGAAGCAGTAATTGAAAATGGAAAATGGAAAATGGAAAATTATCCCAATCCTTTTAATCCGGTGACGAATATCTGTTTTGAGATTAAGGAAAGTAGTGATGTGCTAGTGAAAATTTATAACCTGAGAGGTCAGAAAGTGGAAACGCTGATAGATGGGTATTGTGAAGCGGGGAAACATTCTATTATCTGGAATGCTGATAAATTTGGCAGCGGGGTATATTTTATATATTTTGAAAGCGGTACAATGAGCGAGGTAAAAAAGATCACTCTTTTAAAATAGTGTCATATGACCATAGGATACTCTAAGTTCTTTAAAGATAATCGCTT
>CAZAHZ010000288.1:0-4535 GCA_964485055.1 uncultured Candidatus Cloacimonadota bacterium | reverse complement strand
CCTCTTTGCATGTTTCTAAGCTATCATATAGAAAGCTGTGAGTCAGGTCTTAGAAGAGCAGACACATGGGTCTGCCCCTACGGTAGAGTAGATATTTTTTAAAATTCCGGGGAGATGCAAGAAACTTTGAAATTTACTTGACAACAGGTGCCTCATCATAAAGTTAACGGTTTTAAAGTAAAAAGGAAGAGTAGATTAAAAAAAACTCATCTAATATGAGAGTTTGGTTATACGGGCATTATACAGGATGCTGGAGGCTTTGTTTTGTTAAAAAATATATATATGGCTAATTTACTCTGCCTGGTCAGGTAAAATATTCAATTTCCACATGGAGGAAATAAATTTGCAAATAATCTACAACCCAATCTTTCTGGAACATGATACCGGAATGTATCCTGAAAACAAAAATAGATTACTTTCTTTAAATGATCTACCAGAACAGGAAATCGAGAACGGTGAAAAATATCTGCAACTTGTACATACTCCAAAGTATATAGAAGATATCAAGAAATTATGTCTCACTGGCGGTTACCTCGATATGGATACAATAATTTCCAGAGAAAGTTATAATTCAGCCATTTATGCTGTCGGCGCCACAATTATGGCATCCCGAAGCGGTGGCTTTGCACTTACCCGTCCACCCGGACATCATGCCCATCCCGGCAGCTCAAGCGGATTTTGTATTTTCAATAATATTGCCATTGCTGTTCAAAAACTGGTTAATGAAGGAAAGCGGGTCTTAATTTTCGATTTTGACGGACACTATGGTGACGGAACAGCAGATTTCTTCTACAAATCAAACCGCGTCATGTACTGGTCTATCCATCAGTTTCCTTTTTTTCCTGGCGGAGGTGACGCAGACGATATTGGTGAAGGTGAAGGAGAAGGTTATACGGTGAATGTACCTCTTCCTCCTGGAAGTGGGGACGAAATATTCATGGATGCTTTAAACACTTTTTTGCCCATTGCTCTGGAATTTAATCCGGATATCATTGCCCTGTCTGCCGGATTTGACTCTCATCAATATGATATGCTGACTGATTTGAGGATCAGTGCGAATACTTATTATAAGATCGGGCAAATTATTTCCGCTAATTTTAATGATAGTTTTGCTGCCCTGGAAGGTGGTTATAATATTAAAGTTTTTTCTGATTGCCTGTTTAACTTTCTGGATGGAATAAATAATAAAGAAATGAGGTTTTCTGAGATAGAAACTGATTCCATGATCCAGGTCTATTATGAATATGAAGGCAGAAAAAATCTGGCAATCCAGTTATTGAGAAAATATTGGAAATCAATATAAAATAAGGAGATATAATGATTACGAAAAAATTGAGCAAATTATTTAACCCAAAAGTAATTGCTATTATTGGTGCCTCCGCAAGGGAAGGAACTGTTGGAAACTCGCTGATGAGAAACATTATCGGTTCTGGATTCGACGGAATTGTCTATCCAATCAATCCCAAACGCACCAATATTCTGGGAGTGAAAGCCTATCGAACTCTGGAAGAAATTCCAGACCAGATAGATCTGGCAATAATTGCCACATCTGCTGAGACAGTACCGGGAATTGTGGAAGATTGCGGGATCAATGGAGTTTCTGGCATAGTTCTGATTTCTGCAGGTTTTGCAGAAATTGGTGGAGAAGAAGGTAAAAAGCTGTTAAGCCGTATCTCCGAGACAATCAAGAAATACAATATGAGAATGATAGGACCTAATTGCCTGGGATTTATCAAACCTTCGATTAAGCTGAATGCCACTTTCGCCAACCGGATGGCTTTACCAGGTAAAATTGCCTTTATTTCTCAAAGCGGTGCCTTATGTACGGCAATTCTTGATTGGTCAGTAAAGCAAAATGTGGGATTTAGTCATTTTGTATCCATTGGTTCAGCACTTGATATAAGTTTTCATGATTTGATAGATTACTTTGGCAGCGATCCGCAAACAACAAGTATCGTGATCTATATGGAATCATTAACTGATGCCCGCAGCTTTCTTAGTGCTGCTCGAGCTTTTTCCCGAAACAAACCCATCATCATCTTAAAAGCTGGTAAAAGCCAGGAAGGTGCCAAAGCTGCGATGTCACACACGGGCAGCCTGGCAGGTAATGATTTTGTCTTTGACGCAGCTTTCAAACGCTCTGGCGTGATCAGAGTTGATACAATAGATGAATTATTCCATATCGCCCAGTCCCTGGCAATGCAGGAAAAACCAGCCGGCAAGAGAATTGCCATTGTGACAAACGCCGGAGGACCCGGTGTAATTGCTACCGATACTCTGATTGATAAAGGTGGTGAATTGGCAATTTTATCTGATGAAACCATGGAATATTTGAATAATAACTTATCACCAAATTGGAGTAAAAGCAATCCCGTTGACGTGATTGGAGATGCCAGACCAGTTGATTATGAAAAAGCTGTCGAAGCCTGCCTGAAAGATAAGGGCGTTAATGGTGTACTGGTCATTTTAACACCGCAATCTATGACTGACCCTACCGAAACTGCCCGTCTGATTACAAAGGTATCAAAGGGAATAAAGAAACCTATTCTGGCTTCCTGGATGGGCGCTGATGACGTCGCTGAAGGTAGAAAAATTCTGGAAACTAATAATATACCTGTCTATGACATTCCCGAAGACGCTATTAAGTGTTTCGTGCTGATGAGCCATTATTCCCGAAATCTGAAAACTTTATATGAAACTCCTGCTGGTATTCCCAGTAAATTTGACCCTAAAGTTAAAGACAGCAGGCAGTTGATCAATGAAGTGCTAGCCGACAACCGCACGGTTATGACCGAATTTGAAGCTAAACGATTACTGCATAATTATCAAATTTCCGTTGTTGATAATGGGCTGGCTACATCAGTAGAAGAAGCAGAAGAAATTTCTGAAAGAATCGGCTATCCGCTGGTAATGAAAATAGCTTCTCCGGATATCCTGCATAAGACTGATGTCGGTGGTGTTATCTTGAATATCAGCGACAAAGACGAGGCTATTAAAGCTTACAACAAAATTATGTCATCTGTGAAACTGAAAATGCCCGATGCTGACATCCGTGGAATTTTTGTTGAGCAGATGTCAAAGCGTAAATATGAATTGATCATCGGCTGCAAGAAAGACCCGATCTTCGGTCCCACCATCGTTTTTGGTATGGGAGGTGTGGCTGTTGAGATATTTAAGGATACAACCGTCGGATTACCACCCTTAAATATGGCTCTGGCTTTGAGACTGATTGAAGATACCAAAATTTACAAACTGATCAAGGGCTACCGCGGTATGCCTGGTGCTGATATTCCCGCAATTCAGTTCGCTCTCTACAAATTCGCCTATTTGCTGATGGATTTTCCACAGATAAGCGAAATTGACATTAATCCCTTTGGCGTTGATGAACGTGGTGGAATTGTGCTGGATGCTAAAGTCATTCTTGATAAAAATATGGTGGTTGATGTGAAAAATCCCTTCAAACACCTCGTTATCTCGCCATATCCTTCTCAATTCATTAAAAATATCATCCTGAATAGCGGATTGCATGTCACTTTACGTCCTATCAGACCTGAAGATGAATTCATGGAAAAAGAAATGTTTTCTAATTTCTCCGAAAGAACTCAAAGATTCCGGTTCTTCCAGCTTATTAAGGATATCTCGCATGAACAATTGATCAGGTACACTCAAATTGACTATGATCGCGAAATTGCTATTATTTCAGAAGTGTCCGAAGAAGGCAGAAAAAAAATGGCTGGTGTGGCTCGTATTATTGCTGACCAGTATAATGAAACTGCTGAATTCGCTATCGTTTTAGCTGACCCCTGGCATAATCAGGGACTCGGTAATATCATGACTGATTACATCCTCGAAATCGCCAGAAATCATGGTATCAAAAAGGTTTATGCCAGTATTCTTGCTGTTAATCATATTATGCTGCACATGTTCAGAAAACGCGGATTTTTGTTAACAAAGATTGAAGATGGTTATTATGCCGAAATTGATATAGTTGACCTTGCCATAAATTCCGATAAATAATAACGCTCAAATATTTACTGACAGGTCATTTCCTGAGTTCAGGAAATGACCTGTTCTTAATATTCAATTTCACTCTCTTATATAAAAAATATCAAGCCCACTCCAATTTCTTCTTACTTGATCCCATTTTACATGTACCAGTTTAGAATGCCAGCTTTGTACCATTTTTCAGTGCCATCGACAATAACAAGAAGAAATTTCTCCATTCCATTACGTAAAGGTACGCTCCGCTCTCCGCTACCGCTCCGCCCTTTTCTTCATTCCATTGAGAAATTTCATTTTGAACTGCGGGCAAAGCGGAAGCCCATGCGGTTATTGCTGAAGTCAGGATCGTCGTAGCTACGATCAGCACTCCGGCAGTAACCGGCATAGTAGTTCCAGCCGCCACCCCGAAGCACACGGTACGAGCCCGATGAAGGTCCACTCGGATCAGTCTGTGCATTTCCACTGTAAACTCCTTTCAAATCCCAGCACCATTCCCAAACATTGCCACTCATATCGTAAATCCCAAGTTCATT
>CAZAHZ010000287.1:0-4543 GCA_964485055.1 uncultured Candidatus Cloacimonadota bacterium | reverse complement strand
TCAACAAAAACAGGTTTTCCGTCCACACGGTGGATTGAGCCAGCGGTGGCAAAAAATGTGAAAGGTGTGGTTATAACTTCTTCTCCCGGCATGATATCAAGTGCTTTCAAACTTAAAATAAGAGCATCCGTGCCTGAGGCACATCCGATTGCCCGTTTTACACCACAATATTCTGCGATAGCTTTTTCGATCTCTTTAACTTCCGGTCCCAGAATATAACTGTGAGCACTGAACACTTTTTCCATTGCCTGGCGGATGTCATCCAGAATATCATCATATTGAGCTTTCAGGTCTAAAAGAGGTACATTCATATTTACCTTTTATTTTTCAAAGTAGTCTATTATTCTTGTTAATATATCTTTGAGATCATGCTTCGGTTGATAATCTATCAGCGACTTGACCTTGGTCAGGTCTGGCACCCGGCGTCGCATGTCCTCAAATCCTTCTTCATAAGCATCTTCATATTTAATATATTCAATTTTCGATTTACTATTGGTCATTTTCTTAATCAGATGTGCCAGCTCTTCTATGGTGATGCTTTCATCATTGCCGATATTATAAATCTCACCCTCAGCTTCTTTAGTGTCCATCAGCTTGATCATGCCATCGGTTACATCATCAACATCACAAAAGCAGCGACTCTGTTTACCATCGCCAAAAATAGTGATCGGATGATTTAACAAAGCACTTTTTACGAACTTGGGAATCACCATGCCATATTGTCCTGTCTGCCGAGGACCCACAGTATTAAAGCAGCGGGCGATCACGATTGGCAGCCGTTTTTCACGATGATATGCCAGCGCCAGGAATTCATCAATCGCTTTGGAAGATGAATAACTCCAGCGGGATATATGCGTTGAGCCCAAAAGCCGGTCGGCATCTTCTTTAAAAGGTATCTGGTCGCTTTTACCATATATTTCCGAAGTTGAGGCTATTAATAACTTCCTCTTATATTCATTGGCAAATTCCAGAACATTATCTGTCCCGGTGATATTCACTTTCAGGGACTGCAACGGGTTATCAATAATATATTTAACGCCCACAGCAGCAGCCATGTGAAATATTTGGTCGTTTTCTTCGATTAATTTTTTGAGTATCTTCCGGTTGAGAATAGTATCAATTGTGTATGTAAAGCGTGGGTTTCTTAAAAATGGCTTGATATTGGAAAACTTCCCGGTTGATAGATTATCTATAACCGATACTTTATGTCCCCGCTGTAAAATCTTCTCTACCAGATGTGATCCAATAAAACCGGACCCTCCGGTTATTAATATCTTCATATTATCTCCTGATATTGCTATTTTGTATTTATGTTAATGATGGCAATTAAAACTGTCGCCAGTTGTGCCATTACGCTCAATGTTTCCTTGGTTAACTCCCATATATTGGTTTCTTCTTTCTCAGGAACAAAAACCTTATCACCCATTTCGAGCACACGCTCTTTATCTTTTTTCAGCCAGGAACCGGATTTTGCCAGTATGATCCGGACTTCGTGTTTACCGGCTCTATTGGTAAAACCTCCTGCCTGATTGATATAATATTTATAATTTTCACCGGCTACCCAGTCATACAAACCCGGATACATAACTGAACCACTGACTTCCACAGTGGTAACTTTGTCAGGTATATAAATATAATCATTATCTTCCAGCATGATTGCCGGATAACGGGCACCCTGTTTCCAGAGAGCTTCAAAATCTACGGCAATTTTACCTTCCAGTTCACGATTCTTAAATTTTAAATATTCATTTTCCTCGTACGACATCTCCGTGGAAGTTTTATCAATAAGTCTCTTGTAATCAGGATCATGGATCACAGTTGTATCACGGGTGGAAATTCTTTGAAGATAAGCCCGGTGAAGATTTCCCAGCTTATTCGCACCTCCGCATTTCTTGAGTATTTCATATAAAGTGGTAGTCCCCGGAATAATTGCATATTTTCCCGGATATAAAGCATTTCCAGCCACTGTGACATTGAATTTACTCTCATATTCAGGTAATGATCTGATATAAATTCTATCACCACTTTGTAATTCCAGGTTCTCTCGGCTGTTTTTATTATTTAATATTTCTGACGGAGAAAACTGATATTCCGAGATATTTCCGGTTTGATAATCTAGCCGCACCAGACTGGCACTATCCAGTCTGGCTGCTTCACTCAATCCCTGTGCCAGCTCGATCAGGTCTGCTATCCGATCCCCTTTCACCAGTTCTGATTCTCCACTGACATTTACTGCTCCAAATATACTGAGATTTTTATTAGCAGCGGGTACATAGATCACATCACTATCTTTCAATTGAGGATTATTTGCCAGTTCACCCAAAATAAAATATTTCTGAAGGTCTATATTCCTGATCTCACCCTCACGTCTTAATTCAATATTACGCAAAGAATATTCTTTTGTCTCTTCAGGTTCTTTGTACCCAATTTTGGGATGCTGCTCATTTAATAAGGATTTGTTTTCTCTACTGATGTGATCTGCCATCTGCAAAGCTTCCGATAAACGACTGCCTGGCTCAAGTTTATATACTCCAGGTTGATCAACTGCACCCACTATTGATACGCTGATCATGATTGAAGATGGCTGAATCTGCAAATTCTGGGCTATTAGTCCGAAGATTAGGAATAATATTATTATTACACTGAGTATCTTTCTCATATTTTCCGTTTTTTATCCTTTTTTGACAAATAAATCATTTGTCCGCCTGCTTTCTATCCTTACACATTTTTGCTTCCTGTTTCTCAAGTTACTCAAAGCAAAATTACAGGGAAAAAAACTATTTAATACTTATCTTGTCAAATAGTTTAAAACTAATCTGGCATCCCCCCGAAATATTATAAATATCTCCTCAACCGTAGGGGCAGATCCATGTGTCTGCCCTTATATTACCTGAATCCCAGCTATATTTATAATAGCTTAGAAACATGCAAAGAGGGCAGACACATGGGTCTGCCCCTACATCTTGTGGCGACATAACTATCTGTGCAATATAACAATATCTATATCTGGCTGATATAAAACAGGGGGATGCCAGGTTTAAAACTAATCCCTTACAGAATATCTATTTATTTAGCCTTTCTCTTTTTTTAAGTGTCCGATTATCGCCAGGGCTGTCTCAAGAATTTTATTACTGCTTTTACTCAGGTCAAAGGTTATCTTCAGATCATGTATAGTTTGAAATTTAACCGGAAAATTGTACTTACTTATCAACCTGGTCAGTGTTTCCCTGCTAGGCAAATTTTGAGCTGAAAATTCTAAGACGATACTTTTCCCCTTGATATTACATTTCTTTAGATCAGTTAGTGAAACCTGCCAGCGTAAGCGAAAATAGTTCAAGGCCCGCACCACAACCGGTGGCACTTCACCAAATCTGTCCTTGAGTTCTTCCGGCAGTTCATCAAATTCTTTTTCGCAGCTAAAATTATTGATCCTCCGGTAGATATCCAGCCTCACCTGCTCATCTTTGATATATTCCTCTGGCAGATAAAAATCTTCCGATAGCGTGATATCCTGATTTTTTGCTTCTATTTCGTCTTCCCACTCTATTTTATTTTTTCCTTGCATAATATTTTCGATGGCATTTTCCAATAACCGGTTATAGTAATTAAATCCTATAGAATTGATTGTTCCGCTTTGTTTGGTTCCCAGCATGGTTCCTGCTCCCCTGATCTCCAAGTCACGCAAGGCAATCTGATAACCGCTGCCCAGAGATTCGTATTCTGTTAGAGTCTCCAGGCGCTTCCTCGCATTGTCATTCATCCTTGCCGGAATGATCAGATAAGCATAAGCCCTGCGGTTACTGCGTCCCACTCTGCCTCTGATCTGATAAAGCTGAGCAAGACCAAAAGTATCCGCCCGATTCACGATCATAGTATTGGCATTGGGAATATCAATTCCGGATTCAACTATTGTGGTAGCCAGCAAAACATCAAATTTGTGCTCCGAAAAATCAAGCATGATCGCCTCAAGCTGCTTCTCCGGTAATTGACCATGTCCTATTCCAATACTGGCGTGTGGCAATAATGCCCGCAGCTTTTCACCCATCCCGTCTATCGTCTGCACGCGGTTATGAATAAAAAATACCTGACCTCCCCGGTCTATTTCCCGGTTTATGGCATCCTTGATCACTTCCTCGTCAAAGGGGACTATTACTGTCCTGATCGGTAAACGTGCCTTAGGTGAAGTTCTGATCAGAGACATCTCTTTCAATCTGCTTAAAGACATGCTCAGTGTCCGCGGTATGGGCGTTGCACTCATATAAAGAGTATCAACATTTGATTTCAGTTTCCGTAATTTATCTTTGTGCCTCACCCCGAAACGGTGTTCTTCATCTATGATCAATAATCCCAGGTTCTTGAATCGAATATCTTTGGATAGCAAACGGTGAGTGCCTATTGTTATATCAATATTACCTTCGGACATCTCCAGGATGTCTCTGTCCAGCATAGCTTTACTGCGAAAACGGCTCAACATGGCTATCCTGACCGGATACTGTGCCAGCCTCTCCTTAAAAGTGTGATAGTGCTGTTCCACCAGAAGTGT
>CAZAHZ010000286.1:0-4555 GCA_964485055.1 uncultured Candidatus Cloacimonadota bacterium | reverse complement strand
ATCTTTCTCCTCTCTCTTTTTGACTTAATGAGGTTTTTGCACTGAACTCATATAAAGATAGCAAAAAGTTTCTCAAAATAGTATGTGGTTAAGTTAGATGCCAATATTAATGAAGTGGAGCAAGCAAGAGTTCAAGGAGGAAGATTATGAAAATCACTAAATCTTACCTGAGAAGTATTATTATAATGGCTGTGTTAAGTATTCTTCTGATTGTAGTCATTCCTTACCTCAGTTTCCATTTACTCGAAAAACACGTCGTTAATGAAGCTATAATCAGCTTTAACAGTTATGGTGTTGTTTTGGACAGCGTTTTTACAAGTGAATTTCTTGAAAATCCTAAATCTATTGAAGGGTTTGAATTTGATAGATTGCTTGATTTGAGTGATCAGTTAGAAATTGATATCAGTGATATTATTAGAAAAAGCAAAGAACCTTATGGAAGTATGTGGCTTCTAAGCGGCTTTACAAAGATTCTTACTACTTTGATATATAATTTAGGAGATACAATATATAGTGCTTATGCTAAGCACAGGATAATTGCCTCAATACTTTCTATTTTAGGATTTCTATTTGTTTTTATTTTGGGCAAAGAATTACTGAAAAAACAAAAACTAATAAAGGATAATGATCCTTACCCTCCTATACTATCGAAATTTCAAAAAGTGTACCGGATCATCTTTTCACAATTTGTAATGACGGCGATAATCTCCTACTCAATATTTTATTTTATAAAGAATTTGATTACATTTATTAAATACCCGGCAGCATCACATTATACACAAGTTGATACCACTACATCGTTTTACTTTGAGAGTATTGTGATATTGATGGGTATAGTAATTTTGATCCTAATATTAGTCACGTTGATCAAGAGAAGAAGTGATCAATCAAATAACTACTTAGCACTTTTCTGGACTGTTACAGTATTAGCTATTGGCGTAAATATATATTTAGATAATTTCCAAATTTCTATGTTAAATACAATGCTGGATACTCAAAATCGTCACTCCATTCGCATGAAGTCCATAGAAGATTGCACTGAAATTGCCTATTCAGCAAGACAATGGTTTTTACAGAACGCAGAGCAAACAAATCTGGAAGAATTTTTACAGCAGGACATTGTAGATTTCCAATCGTTGAAAAATGAAAATTATCAAGTTTCTGTTGAAGATAATATCCTCACAATTACGGGGATCAAATATTTTGCAGATAAAGTGGGAAGCATCTCAAAAGTTGTAGTATCTTATTATCCAGCAGGAGACTCAATACATACGGAGATTGATGTAGAATTGCTTGAATAATAAATTGAATATTCTTGTATTTTCTGAATTCTTGAATGTCATCCAGATATTTATTCCGCTTGACGAATAAATTGTCATTATATTATAGGATAAAAGAGAATTAGATCTTTAGAGATACATAGGGGGTGAAAAGGTTTCGACGGGGATCGTGGGGATTGTCGAGGCATGCCGTGGAGACTACCTTCACGTTAAAAAGGTGGTAACTAAGTATAACTGCAAACGATAACTTTGCATTCGCCGCTTAATTGACGGCGACGTCCGCTTCAGATGATGCTGTCTTAGCTGAATGCCGGATGTCATAAAATGATAGCTGGGTCTGCCGACGCCGATGCCGCAGACTGAGAAAACTTCGGCTGGCTTCCCGACAGGTTTGACGGTATTTCCTCCGGGAAGTAAGAAATTAAAAAAATCGCTAAGCATGTAGAATCGGCTTTTGACATATCTTCGGACGCGGGTTCGACTCCCGCCACCTCCACCAGGCTTCGCTTAGAGCAAAGCGAGAAGCGAAGACTGTCACGGCGTAGTAGCAAAGCACGAAGCCGGACCAACACATTCAAGAATGAATTTGCTCTAAGCTACGCCCTGGCAAGCCACTTCCCTATGATAAGAGCACAGAATTTAAGTGGATGTATAAGGTGATTATATGTATTATGTTTATCTGTTAGAAAGCAAACCGTTTCCAGGAAAACATTATACTGGTTTTACACAGGATTTAAAGAAAAGATTAGAAAAGCATAATAATGGAGAGGTTTATCATACATCAAAGTATAAACCATGGGAACTTATTGTTTATATTGCGTTTAATAATAAGGAAAAGGCTATAGAGTTTGAACAATACCTGAAATCACATTCTGGTCGTGCTTTTGCTGCTAAACATTTCTAATTATTATTCACCTTGGAAGCTAAAACAATACTGCGCCTTTGAAGACAAATTAATCGCCCTGCGATTTGAGAAATATTTGAAATCAGGATCAGGTTACGCATTTATTCATAAACATTTCAGATTTATTTGCGTGTAATATATGGATATATTAATAATTTTATTGACTAAATCGCAGAAAACTTACAATTTAATCTAAAGGAATAAATTAATGGAAATCAAAGAAATTATAAGAGAGTTGGAATATTATCGGGGTTATTATCCTGAAAAAGCGATAAAAGCAGCCATAGCCCAGAAAGAAGAAATAACACCTGAGCTTTTAAAGGTACTCAAAAAATCTATAATAAATATCAGTTATATTCGAAAATCTTCTTATTGCAATGGGTTTATCTTTTCTTTTTATCTGCTGTCACAGTTCAGGGAAAAGGCAGCATTTCCCTTGATTACAGAATTTTTCACGATATTAGAAGGAGATGCTTATAATTTTACCGGAGTTCTGGTGACGGAAACTCTCGATCGCATTTTGGCATCAGTATTTAATGGTGAATTATCCACCCTAACTTTTATAACCTGCGACGGAGCTTATGATGAATTTGTGAGGTTAGCATTTCTGGATACTTATCTGATATTATATAAGAATAAGCTGATCAGCAGGGAAGAATTGATTGAAGAATATCGAGTGATATTTAAAAGACTGGAACGAAAAAGGTCATATCTCTGGTATAATTTGATTGATGCTTGTGCCATAGCAGGGTTGAACGAATTATTTGATCTTGTCAGACAAGCTTACGAATATAATTTAATAGATACCTTTAATTTACCTTATGAAGACGTCATTAGCAACCTCGAAACGGGAAGATTTTACTCAGTAAGGGATTTTGAATTGATAAATGATATAATAGAGGAAACCTGCAATTGGCATTGTTACACAAGAAAACAGCAAGAGCATGAATTTTATGCAGGGATGTCTGCCACAGGTAAAGAAATAATCAAAGAACTGGAATATTATAATGGCTATTATCCAGAAGAAGCATTGATAAAAGCCGCTGAAAACAATGATGTAATAATTCCTGATTTACTTAAAGTACTTGATTGGACGTCACAAAATCCGAAAGAGTGTGAGGATATTGATTATATTGCCCCTGTTATTGCCTGTTATCTTCTGGGTCAGTTTGGAGAAAAAAGTGCTTTCCCATCGATAATTGGCTTTATTACATCTGGTGTTTATAATGAAGAAGCTATATCAGAATTTGTTTTTCTTAATCTAAGCGAGATACTGGCATCATGTTACAATGGTAATCATGATCTTTTAACAGAAAAAATCATAGAAAGTAAAATACCTGATGAAATCCGAGTATCATTTATGGAGTGTTTCATCATACTCTATAAGTATAAAGAAATCGAAAGGGAAGAATATCTTAAAATATTGAAGTACATATTTGATAAAATGGAAAGAACTGCTCTTTCTGTCTGGAATAAATTGATTGAAGCCTGTGAAATGGCACAAACAACCGAATTGATCTCTGAAATTGAATCTGCATATAGGGATGATCTGATTGATGATTATGATTGTCCTTTTAATGACGCTCATGAAATAATTTATGGTATTGGTGGACGAAATCCAGATCTTGACTGGGTCCATAAATTCAATGGCGAAATTAGGACTACAGACTGGTGGGAATGTATCGAAATGGAAGAACCAGATGATGTTTACTTGTCATATCTTGAGAAAAAACAAGATTTCTTTGATTCAGAGTCCTGTGATATTGATCCAGGTGAAGAGGTGTTTGATGACGAATATGTTTTACCTATTAAACCTTATGTTAGAGAAGGTAAAAAAACAGGCAGAAATGATCCATGTCCTTGTGGTAGTGGAAAGAAATATAAAAAATGCTGCGGTAAAAATATTTAGAGAGAATTATGAACGATCAGGAATTGAAGATAAAAGTCCATAAGATTGCCGGTCAGTTGATGTATAACAAGAAATATATCGCCCCGGTTGATTTGCTGATGGAACTGGGCTATTTGACGGCAAAAGACCATGAGAACTGGCGCATGGGCAAAGTGCCATTTCTGGAGCAGGTCTGCCAGGTGAACCTGAAAAAGCTTTCACGAATTATGAAAATTTTGCGGGATTACTGCCAGAAATTAAAATATAACCCATCTTATACTGCCTATATGAGCTGGGGCAAACAGCAAAAGAGAAAACTGAGATTCAGTAAATCAGGAGAATCCTTCATTGAACAGGCTTATGCTACTCACTACGTGAATCCCATTCTAAGAAAAGAGAAACTGGAGAAAAAGGAAGAAGAAGACACAACTTGATGAGTCAAAGGATTACAAGAGTTTTGAACGTATTTCGGGCAAGACTTTT
>CAZAHZ010000285.1:0-4560 GCA_964485055.1 uncultured Candidatus Cloacimonadota bacterium | reverse complement strand
GGGTCAGACCCGGCATCATACAATACACCTGACTCTGAAAATCCCCCTACACCATCACCATAATAAGCATAAACATTACCTCCATTTTCAGCATATGCAAAGTCCATGTTTCCATCTTCATTTATGTCACCAGCATCTTTACCTCGGCCATAATTGCCTGGAGCATCTATAGTAATTGTTGAGGTTGTGAAACCACCTAAACCATCTCCAAGGAAAAGGTACAAATCATCATTATTTCCACTTACTACAAAATCATAGTTCTCATCATTATTAGGCAGTGTGATCTCGCCGGTGGCGTATTCATCAAGCTCCATTACATAAAGTGCAAAAGGCGTTTCACCCGTGAGTGAGACAAAGTGAACCTGGAATTGAGAGTAATCAGAATTTCCAATAAATGTAACTTTTAAGCTGTTCTCCAGATCAGAGAATGTGACGTAATTCACACTCCAGTGCTGCATATTGTTTGTTTCTGAAGTAGGGTAGAAGCTTATTTCATCTGCTGTTCCCATAGCATAATCACCGGTACCCACAGGATTATCGGCATAGCCAAATAAACCTCCCATAAAATCCGGATCATTGATATAATTGGCAATCACCCAATTATTGAAAACATCTTCAGCTTCCACATTTACCCAGCCGGTTGACAGCAGGGCAGCATCAATACCATCCATACCATTAAGCGTTTCAGAAACCAGATTGTAGATAATATTTTCATCTCCCAGGCAGTAATGTTCCCAGAGATAAATCATAAAGAGCCAGGTTTGTGGATAGTCGGGACCCGCAGTCCACTGGATCAGATTATTATCCGGATTCATGGTAAACATCACCATCCAGTAAGGGCTTACCCAGCCGGTAACAGTCTGGGCAAAGCAAGAAAGTCCTTCATTTACCCAGGTCTGTTCATTGGCATCATGATTATAGTGGATCAAATGCTGAAATTCATGGGCAACCGTGGAGAAGCAATAGGAACTGTTTATTCCAGAGCCATGCGGATTTTTGTCTATATAGATGATCTCCATATTATTACTATATGTACCTCCAGAAATGTCCGAGGGAGAAAAGAAGCCATTGATGTCTTCATCATCAATATCGTAGATGAGAATATTAATCTTATCATTATCATCAATATCAGAAGGCAGACCGAACATTTGAGTATCGAGTTCATAAATTCCTGAATTATGATCAGATGCCGTGGAGTCGTCAAATACGCGTTCAACCAGATCAACGTCATTCTGACTGATTTCAATTTCCCATAACTCATTATCAACATAAACATTACAATAAGTTCCGCTTGCCTGCTGAGTAGCAGTTATCTCCGAATATGAGCCATTATTGAAATTATAAGCCCAGAAATTACGCTCCTCCATAATGCTTTCTGTCACAGAAAAGTTGTAGGTCTTCATTGTAGCAGTCAGATTTGAGATATTCATAACCATATAATCAAATTCCGGTTCAAATGCTGGCAAGGTAATTGTCCCTTCGTTACTTGAAGCAACGAGATTAGTAATCTCATAATCCCCTGAATTGCTTATTAACAGGAGATTAACTATGAATTCTCCTGTATTGGCAGAGAAACTGATATCCAGGTCAACGTCTCCAGTTACAAATTTATAGTAATCAGCTGCCCAGCCATTCACAGAAGCACTGCCGCTTACAGGATAGCTGTTATAAGTACTCACACATTGAAATGCCGGTAGATCAATAGTATCGTAATCTCCCAAATAATTAGCATTAGTCCATAACGAGAAAATGTATGTGAAAGGTGCAGCATACCCAAGGTTGATCAAAGCATTCTGGACGCCAGTGATGCTGTTAGCTGGTTCAGCAACTATCTCGGAGATAATATCATGACCCCCAAAATTTTCTGAAAGAAAAACCATAAAAAGATATGTTTGCACATAGTCGCTGAAAGTTTGATCCCAGACGATAAGGTTATTATCCGGTTGTGTCGGAAAATCAACTATAGGATCGGGATACCCATAAAGGTACATTGCATATTCCGAGCAGCCTTCATTTATCCAGGTTTCTTCATTAATATCCATGCCCCAGTGTATCAGATGCTGCATTTCATGTGCCAGTACGGAAAGCCTGATAGGTGCAATGGGATTGAGCGGATTACAGGTCATATAGATCATTTCGCATTCATTACTGTGTCCGGGAGGATTCATCTGCTGAGCTTCTTCTTCTGTAACTTGATTATAAGCACTGAAATAACCGTCAAAAGCTGTTCCCTGAAAGCTGCCGAGGGCAGAATAGAAAATGATCATTTTGGGGTCATTATCAAGTTCATCAGGTACAGGTCCGAAATATTGAGTATCAAGATCCCAGATGCCCATATCGGGAAAAGCAAGAGTGTGCTCTTCAAAATGAGCCAGTACAGTATCGGCATCAGTCTGATTCATATGCGTATTCCACTCGCTGTCGGCAATAAAGATATAACAATGGTCGCCTACAACACGGCAGGTGGAAGGAGTCTGTATCCATGCCGGAGGCATATCAGAAAGATCCCAGCTCCAGAAAGAGTGCGTATCGCCAACCTGGTAATCGCGGGTGTTGCGGTTATTATGAATATCCTGGTGATGTTCTGAATTCTTGAATTCAATGCTCTGACGGGTAATTTCTTCTTGAAAGGTTTGGAATTCCACCTGGTTCATTGCAGATATTGTGATTACTGCAACTAATATTAAAAATACAAACAAGTTCTTCATTATTTTCTCCTCAATATAATTTTATCTCTTATTACAAAACGAACTGATATTAGATATTGTCAAATCAAATAAATAATTTAAGCAGTTATTGATCTCTTAATCGCTATGTAGATTAAGTTCTTCACATTTATACAGGAAAACATCAATTTCCCGACATTGTAACTGAAAACCTAATGATTCTGCCAGTATCATGGAAGCTGTATTTTCTTTCTGATGAAAAAAACAGGGCAAAACATCATGTTCCAGACACCATTGTATGGCTTTGGCAACTACTGCTTTGCCATATCCCCGGCGCTGATAATCAGGGTCAGTGACAACCATAATATTAGCACCACCTTTATCAATATCCGTGATGACAGCATACGAAACCCTTTTGCTGTCTTTTTCAACAATGAAATAATGTTCTTTCTTCAGCAAAGGAAGAAAATAATTTTTCCAAACTGCCTGCTGAAGACCACTACCGCGATTATGAAGATGACTCAGAGCCATTTCCCTGTCATTTTCAGTCAAAAGTCTCGCCTTATGAGCTAAAAACTTTATTTCATCATTTATTTCGTTCAAACTGTACCGCAAATAACTATTGATCTTATAGTCCCAGGAAAATTTACAAAACCAATTATCAATCTCAATTTTAAGATCGTCATTGATTTGATCATGTTCAGATAAGGGAAATACTGGTTTGAATTGCGAAAATATATCAGGATGAATTGAAGCTTTAAGGTCACTCCAATAATCAGTTACAATAACAGGAATTTTCCAGTAGAAACTGAATATTTCGCTCCGTCGCTGGCAGGACGCTATTTCCTCATCATTTTTCAGCCCTAAAAAACCGCTATAGAATTTATTGAAATCAATCATAATCATTCTCCTGAAAACAGATCAACTGCCTTGCTTTTTTGTTCTTTCAATTATTTTAATTACTATATCAGCCAAATGCTTGTTAAAATCATCATCAATAACGTCATCAATAAACCAATCCCACTTTTTTGATAGAGTATATGTATTTTCAATCTTTTTTAGTTCCAAAATATAGTCATAAGAGCTATCATAAGATTTAATTTCCTCTATAACTCTATAATATCTGAATCCTGTATTATCCAGCAGGTTATTATTGAAACTCCAACGTATTTCCGGAAGCAATTCCACTGCATGAATGATCAGGCAATTATTAATCAGACTTTTCCAGAGATACCAATCTTCTTCAACCAGATTATTAAACATGTATTGTAGAAAAGATATGATCCCTTCTCTACTAACCTCAGCATAATGATGCAAAACTAAGACACTGTTCATAAAGGCAGCACGGATAAATTCATCACATTTCCTGTTTAAAGCTATATTTCTTAATGTCTCGATATTTCCATCAAAGACAGATGCCATTATCTGATATAAATGCTTAGATACTAAATCTTTAGTAAAGAAATAGCGATCATTTTCTAATTTAGTAAAAAATTCTACTATTAAAGGAAATGCACGTTTCTCTTTGAATTGAGCAAGAAGATAGATTGAAAACATATGACCGAAATAATCAGTATCTTCATAAATATTTTCAATATTACAAGTTGCCCATATCAGTTCTTCTAACAAAATGGGAATTATTTCTTCTTTCCTGACAATAGCTTCTTCAATAGCTTGCTTTGGAAAGTATTTTTCATAATACCTTAATTCCTTTATGATTTCCTTTATTTCCATATTATCGAACCACTACTCCTATTAATTAGAGATAATCTGGTATTTGTACAGATTTTGTAAATGCATTCTGAAATTGGCATTCCCCCACCGAATTAAAATTTCTAAGGTAGATAATGCAGAAAGATTTATTGTTATTGATATGTTTTTATTTAATACAGAT
>CAZAHZ010000284.1:0-4575 GCA_964485055.1 uncultured Candidatus Cloacimonadota bacterium | reverse complement strand
TGCGTGAAATCAAAACGCAAATGATCAGGATGCACATAAGAACCTTTCTGATGGATATGATCACCCAGCACCTGGCGCAAGGCAGCCTGCAAGAGGTGAGTTGCTGTGTGATTACGCATAATCCGCATCCGGCGTCGATGATCAATTTCCGAGGTTACGCTGCCGCGCTGGGGTAATCCCTTCAACAGTACTCCCTGATGAATATAGATGTCGTTTTCCTTTTGCACATCAGCTATCCTGATCTCAAAATCTTCTCCACGTACAAAACCGGTATCAGCAACTTGCCCTCCTGATTCGGCATAAAAAGGAGTTTTATCCATCACGAATATCACATTGCCTTCATCAAGATAAAAATCGAGGATTTCGCATTCAGCTTTCTCCTGTTCATAGCCCAGGAATTCTGTCACCGGCTGCTTCAGTAATTTGAGCATCCGCTCATCAGTGCTGTCCAGGTTAAATCTGGCAGATGCGCGGGCTCTGTCTTTCTGCTTCTGCATATCGCTGATAAAACCTGCCTGATCTAAGGTCAGGTTATAGCGTTCTGCCATTAGTCTGGTCAAATCCGGTGGAAACCCGTAAGTATCATAAAGCATGAAAATATCTGAACCGGATATTTCAGTTTTTCCTTCTGTTTTCAATTGTTTCCTGATCTCTTCAAAACGCTGTAGCCCATTATCAAGTGTCAGGTTAAAGCGTTCTTCTTCTGAATTGATTATCATTTTCACATAAGCTTTTTTATCATGCAATTCCTGATAGTGATGTCCCAGGTTTTCTGCTACTACATCTACCAGATCAGCTAAAAACGGCTTTTTGAGATTTAATAATCTGCCATGATGTGCTGCCCGTCGCAATATCCGCCGCAGCACGTAACCTCTGCCCTCATTAGAAGGTGAGCCACCATCTGCAATGCCAAAACTCAGACAGCGGATATGATCGGCAATAACGCGATGGGGAACACCTGTCTCTCCCGGATCATAGTCAATCCCGCTGAGCTTCTCGATTGCACGGATAATCGGCATAAAAAGATCGGTATCGTAATTAGATTTCACACCTTGAAGTACCTGGCATATTCGCTCCAGCCCCGCTCCGGTATCAATAAATTTATGACTCAAAGGATGCAATTCACCCTTTTCATCGCGGTTATATTGAATAAAGACAAGGTTCCAAAGCTCTATAAATCGGTGACAATCACCATTTACACGGCACTCATGTCCAGGGACGCTTTGCATATTGCAGAATTCTTCTCCCAGATCAATATGTATCTCGCTACTAGGTCCGCAAGGTCCCGTTTCTCCCATTTCCCAGAAATTATCCTTATCGCCATGGTGTTCAATGTGAGAGGGATCAATATCAGTCTCATTTTTCCAGATATCATAGGCATTTTCATCGCTGATATGGACTGTGCCATATAATTTGTCCTTTGGCAGTTTCCAGACATCGGTCAATAATTCCCAAGCCCAGACAATTGCTTCCCTCTTGTAATAATCTGCAAAACTCCAGTTGCCCAGCATTTCAAAAAAAGTATGATGATATCCATCTCGACCCACTTCTTCCAGGTCATTATGTTTTCCGCCGGCGCGAATACATTTCTGGCTGTTCACTACTCGTCCGAATTCCGGCGACGTCCTGCCCAGAAATATATCTTTAAACTGGTTCATACCAGCATTGGTAAATAACAGAGTGGGATCATCTATCGGGATTACCGGTGCACTTTTCACTTCCCGGTGTCCTTTATTAATAAAAAAATCTATAAAATCCTGCCTGATCTCTTTACTGCTTTTCATATAATTCTTTACCTCTTAATTTCTTATCTTTTATTCTGGTAAAAAACTCCACACTCCCCTTTAATGTAAAGCGATTTGTTGAAAAGAATTGAATGTTATCAATAAGAAATGATATTTATATCACTAGTAATTCCTGAACTATTTTATAAATGTCGGTAAAAGGCAACTGGCATCTATTTTCCTGATACATTCCGGAACTGATCCCAGATAATCTATTCTGGCAGGCTCTTTGTGACCTGATTGCTGCATCCCTCTGGAGAGGCTTTAATTGATTATAATACTTTTTTGAAGCATTTCCCTTTTTGTAATCTTTAAATCTGTTCTTAATTTCTAACTTATTATCTATAAGATCATCGCAATAGACAAATTCCCTGCTGAATTCCTCAAAATGAAAAGCAAACCAGGTTTCAAGACAAGGATAACTTTCAAAAACCTGTACATTCTTACATCTGGTAAATATTGCCTGCTTTCTATTATTGTATTCCATAAATAATCCATCTCTTACTATATAATCCAAATCTATCAGGCAAAAAACCTTTAAATAGTAATCTGAATAATATTCTGCTGCAGAGAAGATAGTCCGGTAATAAGGCTTCCTTGGTAATTCAGGTTGAATCTCGATTGATAAAGATTCTGTTTTCTTCATCTCCACAAAATACTGGCGTTCACTTTTCCCTTCACCCAGAATTAGTATCTTTTTACCAAGTTTTTTACTATTAGTCTTTCTTGCCATCGCTCTCCTCTTTCATAGCTCTTAAATCAAGTTTATAATCATAAATATCCGGCTTTGCCCCAAACTGACCACTCAGATAACGCTTTAGAATATTGCTCCGGTTCAACTCATTGAAATCTGCTAAAGAATACAGTTCTGTAGAGCCATCCTCCTTCTTCTCTGTAAACCAGATCACATCATGCCGTAAAATTTCCCAATCCAGTAAAAGGAGATTATGTGTGGTAAACAACATCTGTGAATCTTCCGAATTAGCCAGAAAAACCAGTATGATATATTTCACCAGATCAAAATGAAGTGAAGATTCTATCTCATCTATTATCACTAATTTGCCGCTTACCAGACTGTCAATCAAAGGTGCTGCCAATTCAAAACTCCGCTTCGTTCCATTTGATTCTGAAGTATATGATAATTCTCTCTCCTCTTCCTTCCCGTTCACCGTATAATTATGAACCAAACCTTTTTTGAACTGATTTAAATTTTCATTATACTGACTGAGTATTTCCATGATCTCGATTTCAGTCTGATGAGCTAATCTATTTCTCATTTGCGCATTATAATCTTTACCAAGTGATATTTGCCATTTCTGATCTGAAAAAATAAATTCTGTTACATTATAATCAGCCTTTCTCAGAAATTCACTAAGAACTCTTTTCCTGTTTTCTGATTTATGAAAGAACAAATCCGAATCCCTTTCCTGATCAGCACTATAGGGTAAAAACAAAGCAGAAATATAATCATCAAACCATCTTTTTACCCGCCTGACATTAGGAATTATAAGATTTACTTTATTAAGAGCTGATAATATGGTATTGTTCCGTAAAGTATTGCTTTCCAGAATATTCTGTTCTTCGGATTTAGGTTTTGAATCCTTCCCAAATGCCAGACTGTATCCTCTCTCCAACTCTTCATCTTTACGCCTTTCATAAATTAAAGCTGGCTGCTGTCCCGGATAGAATTTCAATGATTCATACACGATTTCCTTTGAATTGAATTCTATCGCATAAATATGCTTTATGTATTTATCTTTCTCTTTGATTAAAAAGACCAGTTTCATTTTACAGTTATCATTCTCGTAATCTGGATCAAATAAGAAAGGAGTATGGTCTAATTCCTGATCCGCATCACGGGATTTGCTAACAAGTTGCCTGAGAATATAAAGCGCCTTCAGGATATTAGTCTTTCCTGAAGCATTTGCCCCATATAATATCCCCATTTTCAAAAGCTTATATTTCCCAGCCTCTCTGATAAAATACTCATCATATTTACTCTCAGTGGTTGCTTCAAAACTAAGAGTCTGCTCTTCCTTGATTGAAAGGAAATTACTCACCGAAAAACTTATTATCATTATTATCACCTTCTTTTCATAATATCTGCTTAATAATTGCAAATATCATAAACTAAAATACAATGTCAACCTTTTTCTTTAAAATTCGCCGATATTATCCTTTCGGTTTTGTTTGGATCAAGATTAAATAGACAAGTAGCTTCACAATCAGGATAAATTTATTATTGTTCCTGACCGGAAATCTCTTGTCTTCTGGGGAATTATTTTCGATCCAGAAAAATCAGCTTGCCGTGATAATTTTTTTCCCCGGACTGAATATTATATAGATATATTCCCTGAGGAATAGAATTATTTTTATAGTCTTTACCATTCCATTTCAGATTGCCAGAACTCAATCTTTGTATGATTTGTCCTTTCAGGTTATATATTTCCACAATGATAACAGGTTCAATTTTTCTGGAACAGGAATATAATCTTGTTCCATCAGTAAAGGGATTGGGATAAAAGTAAAATTCATTTTGCTGATCATAGATTTCCGGATCTGCAGAATCACTGGAAGGAGTTAGAGAAAAATTAAGCCGGATGACCTGTTCCGCAGACAATTCAAGTTCATCAATAATCTGCTCATCAAACCCTTCTGCCGAGCAGGTGACTGAATATTGACCTGAGGGAATATTAAAATGATAGTCTCCGAACATGCCGGAAGTTGTCATAAATGTAAATGACTATCCGTACAGCTCCGCATAAGTAATTCCACTTGAATTTGCACAAGC
>CAZAHZ010000283.1:0-4600 GCA_964485055.1 uncultured Candidatus Cloacimonadota bacterium | reverse complement strand
TATCAAAGCCCCGCTGGCAGTTAGGTTATTATCTATAATTATCGGATTAGTCGTGATCCTCCAGTCAAATTTCCTGGTTAAACTTTTAAAAATAAATCAACGATTAAGGATCTTGATCTTATTTTTAATCTCCATAAATGCTATATATTTTGCTTTTGATGAAACTACACCCGATTTCCTGTTTGTCTGCCTGGCTTTGGGTTATATCAATATTATTCTTACCCCTGCCTATTCCCGCAGCAGATTTGCTGGAATTTCCTGCGGTATTATGGGAGCGCTATTATATCTGGCAAAAGCTTACGGATTTCCTTTTTTTGTTGTTCACTTTTTTGTCATCAACCTGATATTTTATATCGGGAATAAAGATAAATCGCATCGAGCAGGGATCATGATCAATTATATTTTGGGAATGGTGATTTTTTTAATGATCAGCATTCCCTGGATTTTTTTGATCAGTAACAAATACGGCTATCTGACTATAGGCACATCAGGAAAATTCAATCATGAATTGGTTGGTCCAAATTCATTAAAATTTCCGATGCATTATGCCGGTTTACTTGCCCCTCCGAATGATACGGCAATATTTGTCTGGGAAGATATCAGTAATGTCAATATGCCTAAATGGCCGACATCTAATTCATTAAACAACGTTCTCTTTCAAATTATTATTATCCTCATGAATATTGTCTTGACAATTTTTATTCTTTCCCGGTATTCTTTTTTATTCCTACTAGTGTTTGCCGGCTCAATTTTCTATCTTTTTAATCAGGGATGGCAGTTTGTTAATGATAAAATATTTCCACTTTTAGTCAGTATGCTTATCTTAATGTCAGGTTATTTGCTGATAGTGGTTGAATACAGATATATATTTCTCTGCAATATTCTGCTGATCATCGTGGGTGTTAAGCTGCTGGAAATATTATTTACCAAGTTTCCGCTCAAGCAGATAACAATAATATTGATTACATTGATTTTTGCCAGCAGCTTTTTGATCCATCCGGTGAGTAAATTATATTACAACTCCCGCAAGATCAATCCTATTGCTAAAATAAACAATTTGATTACTCAGTTTGATATTAAAGGACGCATCGCCTCTAATGGCAAATGGTATGAGACTGCCTGGCTCGCATATTTCAACGATTGGAGATATTATGGCGAAGATGGAAAGGTGTCTGACGCTGAATTGAAAGCCCAGCTTGAAAGATTTAAAATTGACTACTTCTTTATGTGGGCACCTGAACGTAAAAATCTGGAATTTATTAAAAAATATTCGGAGATCACAAATGGTACTATTGATAAACTCAAGATCTATGATCTAAACCAGCCTGCACATTAGAAGCCGTCCGACAAAAACCGCTTCAAGACCCATCAGGATAACCCTTTACCCGAATCATCCTCGTTTACTTGGATTTCCTCTCTTCTTTTTTCTCCATTTCTCTATTCTCATCCCGCATTATTTTCAGCTTTAAAGATTAGAACGAGTCGAACAACTTAGCACAATTTAACAACAAAATGTCAGATTGTGCTTTGTTGTTCTATCTTAAGGGCACGAGCAGGCGCATTTAGAGCTAATGGAATGAACTTTGGTAAATATGGATATTTACGGAAACGACTGTAATGTTTACATAATATTTGACTAAATTTTACAGAAAACACATGGAATTACAACGTACGGTAGTTATGTTCAGCAAGGCTTTTCAGTGATTATTTTTTTTGGGGCAAATCGCTTGATGCGATGAAATGAAATATTGCCTATACCTGCTCTGTATTACATGTATCAGGGAAATAGCTGCGTCTGGAATAAATCCTATTGACAGCATGTTTTGGAATAAAAAAATAAGTTGAGTGTAAAAATAGAAATAGGCGGGATAATAGATTGAGAAGAATTGGTGAAGGAATAAGCTCCAAAAAGCCTGTTAAAGTAAACTCGGAGTGTTTTTCAGCGGTTAACAGCCCAGGATTTTACACTCGGCATCGGATTTTATCAGACCAGGTAATCAATTAATGTTATTTAATTCGAGTCAATATTTACTATTCTTTCCAGTGGTGGTGATACTTTATTTCCTGATAGAGAGTAAATGCAGGTGGGCGCTGCTGTTGACAGCCAGTTATTATTTTTATGCCTGCTGGCGGGTGGAATATCTTTTATTGATAATGCTTTCGACATTGGTTGACTATGCAGCAGGAATAGGCATGGAACAGGCGAAGGACAAGAAGGGGAAACAGCGTTATCTGATGATGAGTCTGATAGTAAACCTGGGATTGCTGTTCACCTTTAAATATTTTAATTTCGCGGGGGAAGCAATCAATCAACTGCTATCAGGAATAAATTTGCGATTTACGATACCGGAGCTGAAAGTACTTTTACCGATAGGGATATCATTTTACACTTTTCAGACTTTGAGCTATACTATAGACGTATATAAAGGCAAACGTCCGGCGGAGCGGCATCTGGGGATATTTGCGGTTTACGTATCATTTTTCCCGCAGTTAGTGGCAGGACCAATCGAACGGTCAACGGGATTATTACCCCAATTCCGCGAGGAGAAGGAATTTAAATACAGAAACGTCAGTGACGGGTTGAAATTGATGCTCTGGGGATATTTTAAAAAACTGGTGATCGCTGACCGGGCAGGACTGCTGGTTAACACTATCTATGGCGATCCGGGAAAATATGAGGGATTTCCTTTATGGATAGCCACATATTTATTCGCCTTTCAGATATTCTGTGATTTTTCAGCCTATACGGATATAGCACGTGGATCAGCCCAGGTGATGGGATACCGGTTAATGAACAATTTTCGGCAGCCCTACTTTTCTGCAAATATAGCGGAATTCTGGCGGCGATGGCATATTTCACTAACAAGCTGGTTTCGGGATTATATCTATATACCTTTGGGCGGCAACCGGGTAAAACCGGTCAGATATTATTTTAATCTGCTGACGGTATTCCTGCTCAGTGGGTTATGGCATGGGTCGAACTGGACGTTTATCTTCTGGGGAGGTTTACACGGGGTTTATTATATAGTCAATCACCTGTGGGAAAATTTTGCTGTTAATTTCCGCAAACACAGGATCATCAGGATCATAGAGATAATAATCACCTTTCATCTGGTCTGTTTTGCCTGGATATTCTTTCGGGCAAACAGCCTGAAAGAGGCATTTTATGTGGTTTCGCATCTGGGAAGCGGACTTCGACCGGAATGGCAGACTGGGTGGGGATTGACCAAAGTTAACCTGGTGATACTGGTAATTTCGATAATGATCCTGCTGGTAATAGAATATTTCCAGCGTAAGACATCAATTCGTGATTACCTGCGAAATTTCCCGTTACCGGTCAGATATTTTGTGTATTTTGGCTTAATTTTATATATTTTATCAATGGGATTATTTACAAATGCAGAATTTATTTATTTCCAGTTCTAACGAAGCAAGGCATTTTGCCAGAAATCTGGCACAGTTCCTGTTGATGAGCCTGATGATCCTGGCGGTGATAAGTATGGTAATTAAAAACACCATAATCAAAACCTGCATGGACAGCGGAAACTTTATACTTCCGGGCAATGTTGATACTATTATCCTGGGTGATTCTTATATGATGACGGGACTTGATCCTCAGATACGGGTAAATACCCTGAATGGAGCGATACGGGCGGAATTAATTCCATTCACCTATAAAAAAATCAAGTTCATCTGTACTCATAATCCGCAGATCAGAAATATTATAATTTCCCTGAGTTATCACAGCCTTACAATGAACAAGGAAAAGACTATCACAAAACCGGAAATGGTGAATTATTATTGTGATAAATATTTCAGTCTTTATGATGCACGCTTAAAACGGATTACCTTTAGCTGTAATGGTGCATATCTGGCAGCCTGGCTGAAATACACGCTGGGCTTTCCCATTGAGCTAAGTAAGGAACTAAGTAATTATATCAGGATAATAACCGGTCAGACGGGTTATAAATATTATCCTTTCTGGGGTGGTTTTCAGTCAGTTCCGCGGGTAAGAGATGATTTTCAGGTCGCTGAACGAATTGCAGAACATTACTATCAATACGGGGAAGGAATTGAGATGTCAAATATTATGATTGACTATTTTGAGAGTATAATTATGTATTGTAATGTTAAGGAAATCAGGCTTTTTGCAGTAAGCCCGCCCTTAATGCCAGAATATGCTAAACTGGTACCGGAGGGGTATAAAGAGGCATTAAAAGGGATAGTAAGTGAAATGGAGAAGAAGAATTTAAATTTTTATTACTTAGATAACAGTGGAGTAAATCCAGGTAGAGAAAGCTGGCGAGATACTGATCATCTTAACAGAAAAGGCGCCAGGGAATACAGTAGAATTTTTTTTAAAAACTTAGATTAAATAATTCAAGGAGAAAATTATGACAATTGAATTCCGTAAAGATGGCAAAATAGGTATAATCAAGATAATTGGTAGATTAGATGCCTCTAACCTGACTTTCGCACTTTGCCTTAAAAAATAAAAATACGTCTATTCACGTAACTATATAATAAACAAGTATATAGACATACTTTGTGCCTTTTTCTTCAAAAAGTTAACTAATTGATATTAAATAAGTTATAAAAT
>CAZAHZ010000282.1:0-4617 GCA_964485055.1 uncultured Candidatus Cloacimonadota bacterium | reverse complement strand
ATTAAACATGACTTCAAAAAGATTTGGTTCAATATATTTTGCACCCTTACTAAAGCCTAATTCAATTATTTCATCAATAATCTTATCAAATTCATCAGAAGCCAAAACATTGTTATCCATTAATAGAAGATCTCTTTTTTGACCATATTTCCTATCGACTTCTTCTATTTGTTCCTTAATTGAAATATAGTTATTATAATTAGGCTCAAGCAATGGAACCGCACAGAATGGGCATTTATTGCAACATCCTCTCGTCATGTAAGTAATATATGAATTATTTGTTGGATATATATATTCAATATCGTCCAAAATATCATAATCTGGAGTAAGATTATCAATAATAATATTATCCCTACCTAAAATACCTGGTTTATCCAAAAGACCTTTAAAAGGTTCTATTCCAGTCTCTTCAATAATTTCATTAAACATTGTCGTAGCTAAGATTCCTCCTACAAAGAAATCCTTAATTCTTTTAACACTTCTTTTATAGTATAATATAGTCTCTTTTGTTTTCTTCCAATGAAACGAAAACAAAGTAGTAATATATACTCTGTCCCAGCGTTGATCTCTCAATTCAGGAGTACAGCCTTTATAAAATATAACATCATCACCTTTAAGTTTATGATATGCACTTATTTTCATTAAACCTAAAGGAGGATATTTATTTTTATAATTAGGTTCTATTAATAGTATCTTTTTTTTCAATTTGATAAACTTCTTTATTATACCATTCACTGTATTGTTGTACTATTTCTACAATATTTATGTCTTTATTATCTTCATAAACTTCACACCAAAGAGCGTCTGCTAATTTTTTTATGTTACTTTGACTACTTCCAATTGAATGATTCTCAATAACATCTAGGAGTTTAAATTCTTTTGAAAATAATGGATTCAATATAGAAACAAAGTCAGATTCCGTTGGAGATAAATTCGCCTGCTCTGCAAAATTAAGGTGGATATTCTTCTTATAAATTAATATCATATATACACTAGGTAGTAATTCAATGAAAGCGCCTAATCCTAAAGGCTGCAAAATTCGATTATATTTATTTTCATATGAAAATTTATCCCAAGTATCACCATATCTTTTAATAAATAATTGTCTAATTGAAATAAAATACTTGATTAAAATGTATGATGCCCTAGTCTCCATATCGAATTCTACAAAATATCTTAAAACTGGAATCTTTAGAACTTTATTTATTTCGTTAATTTTCGATCTCAATTTTTTATCTTTAAATAGTATGTTCAAAAGCTCCTGAACAAAAAATGATTGTGTCAAAGTTTGGTATTTTCCGCTATTATCTTTTTTCCCTAACATCTTGAATCTTAAATGAAATGGTGATTTAGTATCATCATTCATTAAACGGGTAAAATAATGAAGAAATATTACTTCTCTACTTCCCACGCCAAACTCACCGATTAGTTGAAAATGAAATGATTTATTTACTGGTTTTATCTTGTAATTTACTGTGTTAAATATCTCGGCTTCATCAAAGTTATCGTGATTAATTATAAATGAACCGAGTACTTCAATGTCTTCTGCATCAACTTCTTTCTCATAATACTCTTTAATCCCCAACAATCTATGATGACCATCAACCACTAAAAGTGGTTTAAATTGTTCACCTTGTTTACTAATTATTCTCTTGGGAATCAACAATCTATCAATATCTCCACGAAGTACGATAAAACTTTCAGCATCTGCATCAATTTCTTCTTTATGCTCTACAATATCAGCCTGTAATGAAAATATTATTGAGTTGGGTATAATTTTATAATTTCTCTTATCATTAATATATTTCGAAATTTCACTTATTTTCTTACTGTTTTCAATATTTCTTTGATAACCTTGCATTTTATTATCCTTCAATGTCTGAAAAGTTTTATCAAGATCTTCAATTGAGTTTGAATTATTTATATCTAAGTCTTGAATATTTGATATTTGTTGTGTACACTTTATATATTTTGCTGGACTAATAGTAAATAGGTTTTTAATAAAACTAATATTTACTTTGCCGAAATAGAAAGTTTTCCCATTTTGCGTAATATCATTTAATGAAATAACTTCAAACTTATCCATAATAGAAATACAATTATTCATCCTCACTCCTAAAAGCTGAAGCAGAACGGTCTACATCTTCTGAAATATCTGATGCTTCATTTTCATTCTTAACTATAATTTTTTCAATTTCTTTTTTATATTCTGCATATTCAGAATACATGTCTCTGATTTCCGTGTAGAGCAAACTAGTTTTTTCCGATAAATCTTCAATCCTTTTTGTCTCTTGGTCTACGATTTTTTGTAATTTTGAATATTGAATATCATAAAAATCCTTTGATGTCTTTGATTGATTTTCTAACGACTTAAAAGTCTTATCATAAAAACCAGATACTTTTCCCATTTCATCTTTTGCTTTATCACCAATATCTTTAATTGTTTTATAACCGAAAAATCCAGCTATTATTGCAAAAACTGCTATTAAATAAATAATTATCTGAAGGGTATCAGATTGCTTCTGATGTAGAGTTTCATTATATCTTTTCATTTGCTCTAAACAATCATAAGATACATCTGATTGAGGTATAAATAAACTATTATTCTGATTATTTATTAATGTGTTTTTAGTAATTGTCGCGGTATCGCCATTAGTCATCTCTCGGCATAATGATTGACAATCTTTATCAGTCTCCCTTTGCATTAAAACAAGGAAATCCTTATGCCCAAAATGTTTAATGGTCCATATTCCTGTAACTAAAATTATTAACACTGCAATCAAAACTATAATTTCTTTAACGCTCATATTCTCAATTCCTTTTATTTTTTAAACCATCAATAATCTTTGATTCCAATTTTTTTGCAATCTCACTATCTAACTCAGAGTCGATTATATCAAAAACGCGAATTACTATTTTCTTCTCACTTTTAGAATAACCAGATAATGCCTTATCTTTTATTATATTATATTCTGCATCAATAATCCCATTCTCAATGACCTTAGTTTTCTCTTCTAATTCCTCTACTTTTTCTAATAACCTTTCAATATTTTGATCAACTTTTGCGTCAATCTTATTTTTTACTGTGCTTAAGGCTTTCTTACTTTTTTTTATATCATTATGAATAACATCTCTCTTATTATGTAAATTACTTCGCTCAACTTCTGAAGCAATACCACTATTTATTTTTTCTTGAATTGCTTCCAGTTCCTTTTCCCTCTTAACTATATTATTGGAATTAGCATTATATATGGAATAAGTTGGAGGTAATTTCGACAACATCTTTGTATAAGTCTCTAATTTTCTAATGAGAGATTCATATTGCGAATTTTTCTCAAAATCATCTCTTCTTGCATTAGGAATTAAATTATCATCATATACATGTATCTCTCCAATAAACCATAAATTAAACCTAGCTTGAGTAAATAAATCCTCAAGAAATTTATTATCTCCAATTAAGATATTCCTTTTTCTTAGCCTAATCCCAGCTATTAATGGGTCTTTAATATAGCCAGAGAAATTTGTTATCGCATACCAACCCCAAAAAAGCATATGGCCCTTTTGATCATACTCTTTGAAATATTTTATATTAGAAATATTATCCTGTTTTTCCGATTCTCCTCTTCCTGCTTTAAAATAATTCTTATATGGCTTAAAAATAGGATTAGGATTGCTATTTAAGTAAATATTATATTCCTCAAGAGGTTTTCCGATTTCATTTAAAAAATTTTTTATCCCAATTTCACAATCGTGGTAAAAAACAAATTTCTGCCCATGAAATGGAACAGGGGCTACTTGAGAAAGATAATCATTAATTATTTTCTCATTAAGTAGCTCTGAAAATTGATTATCAATTCCACTTAATTCAGCAATAAAATAATGAGCACCATATTCTTCTTTTTCGGATTTTATACTTGTAACTTCTTGCACTACTCCTAAAAGGTCATATTCCATATATTTACCAGGTGTAATAAGATCCTTTAACTTCATACAGTCCCATTCTACGATAGATTTACTGTTTTCTCCGTAAAACGAAGTAACAAATCTGAGCTTACTGGAATAACCCAGACCACCTAATCTACCAATTCCTCTAAAACCTCTATCTTTTGTATAGTCTTTCTCCGATTGACCTATATCACATAATGAATGCCTAACTATACTTTTTGAAACACCTATCCCGTTATCTTTAATAATAATTTGTGATTTCTTGGTATTTAGCGTTATTTGAACTTTACCATCATCCCAATCCTGAAGCAGTCCCTTTTGAATTGCTTTATCAATTGCATCTGTCGAGTTTTGGATATATTCTCTAAATATGATCTTGGGATCTTTATACATTCCCGTTGTTAAAATATCGAGAATGTGTTTTCCAGCAACGATTGGGTTACTCATCGCTACTCCTTTGGAAATAAGAAGGGAATGGGAATGATATTTTTAGTGGTGAACCAAATATTGAATGATTGATAATGAGCTCTCCCTTTTGTAATCTAGTCATCATATTTGAAAATACCTTGGGTAGATATTTATAATCAGGTTTTGATATCTCTATAGCATTAGTTCTCCCAAATACATCTGTTGAACAATTCCCTTTTACTCTATCATGAACAGCACTTCTAA
>CAZAHZ010000281.1:0-4620 GCA_964485055.1 uncultured Candidatus Cloacimonadota bacterium | reverse complement strand
TCGGGGGGATGCGAGTTTTAATAATTACTTTGCCCTTCTCATCCTTTTTCAAATCCTATCACAGATTCTCCCCAGACTTACTGCAATCCCTTACCAGTCGCACTCGAAACGACACAACAACAAAATGTGGTATCGTTTCGTGTGCAACTTCCTTATTGCTGCTTTATTACTACTGTATGTTTAACGTGAATATTTTTTAATCTGATCGGGTTAGATAGAAGAATTGAATATAGTGAGTTTTTCCCAGTCTATAGCGCCGGAACTTAAGCAGAATTCTTTATAAAATTCGTTAGTGAACCTGTTAACCATAAGATAATATTGCTGCATGAATTCGTAATTTTTTTCTCTGGCTTTATAACCTATAGGTTCTATTATCTTCAAGTAGAAATCTTCTTCTCCTGTTATAAAGCTCCAGAACATCTGACCAGAGTATTTGAGATAATCGCCTTTGTCATAATTACTGGTTTTACCGTAACAGCAGCCATTAATAGCAATTATGTTCAAATTAGAGCCTGAGGTTCGCAGAGTTCTGGTCGCTTTCCTGAAATCATCTCTCATTTTGGCTATCTGACCGCTATTACCCCAGTTCGGACCTGATTTGATTGAGACAATATAGCGGATGCCGGATTTCTCAAATTCCAGGTCAATATCCTATCCTGAGCTATTTTAAAATACTCTTTATTGATTTCAAAACCAAGACTGTTTCTTTTTAGTCTTCTGGCAGTTGCATTAGTCGTTCCGGAACCGGTAAAAGGGTCTAAACCCAGTCTCCGGGATCAGTGAATAATTTTATGAACCATTCAGGAAGGGATTCTGGAAATGCTGCACTATGTTTTCGGTTATAACATTCCGTAGCCATGTGTAGAACATTATCAGGATATACTTTATCACGATTTACCCAGTTGGAAATATTTTTACCAAAACCGCTTCCTACTTAGGATGTATCTCTTAATTTATCAGTATCACTGAGTTTTTTTAATCTGTTATCTGCCCAGTCTCCGATCGGGATCATCACAGCGTCCTGATTCATTTAAACTTTTTTTCTTTATTGAATTGCAATAGTCTTTCCCACCCGTCGCGAAAGCGATTTGACCATTTGCCCGGATAGGAATTTTTCTTATGCCAGATAAATTCTTCCGTCCATAACCAGCCCTGCTGTCTCATTGCTATGATCAATTCCATGACGTAGGTGTGACGTTCTCCATTTACAACTTTTCCTTAATATTCAGTATAAAAGTTCCTTCAGGCTTTAATACACGCTGTAATTCTAAGCTGATTGGCAGAAACCAGTTTACATAATCGCCCGGATGAATGCCACCATAAGTCTTTTTCCTTTGATCAGCATAAGGCGGAGATGTAATGATCAGGTCAATGCTGTTATCTGCAACATACTGCAAGTATTTACCGCAATCACCATTAATCAGGCATGTTTTTGAAATCATTACACTCTCCAGCATTAATTTTTTATCTGTCAAGGGCATTATATTTTTAGTGTTTTATGTCAAGTAAATCATTTTCTCCTTACGACTGATGATGAAATGAAGATATTCGGGTCATGATATTTTATTTGAGGAAAATACTAATAAATATGATTTGACATAAATAAAAAGATTTACTAAATTAGTAATATATCGAATATGAGATTAAAAGGAGGAATCATGTTTAATAACAAAAGATTTTCTGGAATTAGACTGTTGATTATTGTTTTTTTTATTTTAATGATCATGACTGTATTCGGTCAGGAGACACGAAATATCGAACTGCTATACACTGATATTCAACGTCCGGTTTTTGATATTGAACAGAGTAGCATAGCAGGTATCCAAGAATTTGGCTATATTTTTGCCTTACCGGGAATGGAAGCAGGCTTAGCTTATTTTACTGATAGCCTTGAAGTTTATTCTGTTGCAACGAATCTTGGTGCGGTAAGTATAGCTTCGGATAACCAGAATCAGAGGATTTTTGTTGCTTTCGGCTGCGGTAGTAATAGTGATGGGCTTTATGAATTTGATGTGACTACTCATGAATTTGAATTAATTGGCTGGTATTTTTGGCCAAATTTTGTGAAGAAACTTGATGATGGCTATTATTTCGGGTATGGTTTGGTAACTCAGGAGAGTGGACTGCTTTATTCGGCAGATGGAGACGAGTGGACAGCAGTTCCTGAATTTGCGGAAATCAGTGTCATAGATATTGAGGAGACAGGGGATGGTAATATGATTGCTGCCGCAGGAAATACTATCTACATGAAAAATGAGGGTGTCTGGACTTCGTATGACTTTCAAGTTCCATTGGAAGTTAATGATATTTATGTTAGATGGCATCCACATAGTAATGAAATCTATATCGCCAGTGGTGACGGCACTGATAGTGATGCGGTTTTTCGTGTGGAGCATAATAACGGAGTAATCACCGGTTTAACCATGATCAACTGGTTCTTTGAGCCTTATCGTCTTTTCGAATATGATGGAATGCTGGTAGTAGGCTGTCTGAATAATAATGGATTGTATCTGGTTGCACCCGAAGAAATGAGTGAACCTGAACAGATAGGAGCTGAACTTGATTTCACTGAAGTATATTGCTTTGACACCTATCCTATCTACACTTATAATTTTATGATGGGCACGGATGTTGGTATTTATCTTGCAACAATTCTGGGAAACAATACTGACGAAAGCGAATGCCAGCCCGTGATTGAGTGCAATTGTTACCCCAATCCCTTTAATCCGGCTACTAATATTTCCTTCTCTTTGCCTCTAAAAAGTGAAATCGAGCTACTTATGTATAACGCCAGGGGACAAAAGGTAAAAAGTCTTGCCAAGGGCATTTTTCCTGATGGAAAATATAATATCGGCTGGAATGGTGATGATGATAATGGCAACACTCTAAGTTCGGGAGTTTATTTTTATCGGTTGAATGTTGACGGGAAGAATGAAATTATCAAGAAGTGCATGCTGTTGAAATAGATACCGTAATTACATTATATTCACACATCTGACTTAGCTGGGAATGCGAAGAAGCTGTTGCCAGTTTGAGGTATAATTGGGTGAAAGGAGTTGTCTTTTCATCTGCCAGCCTTTATTTATGCCGGCAGCGGCATAGGCGAGAGTACCCGGACCCCAGACATTATTCAAGTAATCCACGCAATCCATGACAATTTTGCGGTGGTCATCAATATAGACAGGTTCAAAGAAATCGAGAGGTGCTTGTTTTTCGGCAATGATGTCGCTGATCATGATGCCTACCTTTTTGTATTTGTAGCCAGGGCGATAAATGGAATTAAGCAGTCTTGAGGCAGCCTTGATGAAATCAGGGATATAGGCAGAAGGCGTGGATAGCCGGCAGGAAGCATAATTAGCGTATTGCGGTTCATCGCGGAAGCGATTAGTGGTGAGATAGACCATAATGCTGCTGGCAAGAGAGCATTGACTACGCAGCTTAAGAGTGGCAACCTGGCAATAATCAGATGTCGCTTCCAGCAGCTCAGAGAGTTTTTCGACCGGATGCCCAAATGATCGCGAAGAGATGATCTGTTTTTTGGGCATAATATCAAGCTCCATATCAATGCAGGAGATACCGTTCAATTCTTTCACAGTGCGTAATCCCACAATAGTCATCTGTTTTTCGATCCATTTCTGATTGACCTGGCTCAGGTCCCAGGCGTTCATGATACCATGCTCATTCAGTTTGGCTGCATAGCGGTAGCCCACACCCCAGATATCGCCAACTTCAACCCATTTGAGGACATCTTCAAAGCGGGGATGATCGGTGATGTCAAAAACACCACTATAGGCGGGAAACTTCTTGGCAACGCGATTGGCAATCTTGGCAAGGGTCTTGGTGGGTGCGATGCCTACGGAAACAGGAATACCCAGCCACTGCTGAATAGTCTGACGGATTTGTCTGCCATATTCCAGCCAGTCACTGATTTCCAGCTCTTCCAGACTTAGGAAAGCTTCATCAATGGAATATACTTCGAGTTCAGGAGTAAAATTAGACAGGATATTCATCACTCTCGCAGACATATCGCCGTAAAGTGCATAATTGGAAGAAAGCAGGTGAATATGATACCTGTTGATCATAGACTGTATCTTGAATGCCGGAGCACCTCGCTTGACGCCCAATGCCTTCAATTCAGGTGACAATGCCACAATGCAGCCGTCGTTATTGGAAAGCACGCCTACCGGCTTACCCCAGAGATGCGGCTGAAAAGCCCGCTCACAGGAAACATAAAATTGATTGCAATCTACCAAAGCAAAGCATTTTTCCCGTTTCATGAGCATCTCCCCTATTAACTTTAGGGTTAAAGTTTTTTACAATAAATTAACCGTCAAGTTAATTCTATTTCTGCTGACATCTATTCAAAAATTAATAACATAGATAAACTGGATTATCCTTCCCAATATGTGGAAAGAGCCGGCATAAAACAGTCGAAAATCGAATTTATGCTAATTATGCAGGCAGTTCTAAAGTAAAAAATAGAATAAAAGGAAAGTGCATCCTCTTTAGGGAGCAAATAAACAAAGAGGGGCGGAAAATCCACCCCTAGATAAATCAGGTTTTTTTAACTAGTGTCATGTCATTGATCAATTGTCGGATAAAGTCTTTTAAGCTTTATAC